>NZ_AQPL01000059.1:0-6975 GCF_000395345.1 Cupriavidus sp. WS
CGGCGGCCCGCGCACCTGCGCGGGCCGCTGCTCCGTCACGTCCGCGCAAACCGCGCAAACCACGGCGCATGGCACCCCCCGGCAGGCATCCGGACACGCACCAAGGGTAATCACTAGCCATCGCCACATTGACATCCCGCGACCCCGTCATTACTCTGAATGCACATTGGATGCAATGTACCAAATAACATCAAGACGCAGGCAGCGCATCTGCCGATAAAGCAGTCAACAAAGCAGTCAACAAAGGAGACACTCATGGAGACACGCTCGCGCTGGACGCTCATATGGTTGCTGTTCGTGGGCGGGGCGATCAGCTATCTCGACCGCGCGGCGCTGTCGATCACGGCGCCGCTGGTCGCGCAGGAACTGCATCTGGACCCGGCGCAACTGGGCATCGTCTTCAGCAGCTTTTTCGTCGGCTACGCGCTGTTCTGCTTCGTCGGCGGATACGCGGCCGACCGCTTCGGCCCGAAGCGCGTGCTGACCGTGTCGATGCTGGTCTGGTCGCTGTTCTGCGGCCTCACCGCGACCACGGTCGGGTTGGCCAGCCTGCTGGCCGTGCGCGTGGTCTTCGGCATGGGCGAAGGGCCGTTCTGCGCCAACATCAACAAGCTCGTCTCGAACTGGTTCCCGCGCGCGCAGCAAGCCAGCGCGATCGGCATCGCCAACTCGGGACAGTCGCTGGGCGCGGCGCTGGCCGGCCCGATCGTCGGCTTCCTCGCGGTCAGCGTCGGCTGGCGCGTGTCGTTCGTGATCATCGCCTCGGTCGGCCTGCTGTGGGTGATCAGCTGGCTGCTGATGGCCAAGGACAACCCCGAAGTCGCGCCCGACGAGCCCGCCACGGCCAGCGCGGAAGCGCCGCGCGAGACCACCCCGGGCACCGTCACGCCGCTGCGCGAGTACCTGCTGCAGCCCGCCATTCTCGCCACCGCGTTCGCGTTCTTCGGCTACGCCTACATCCTCTACTTCTTCCTGTCGTGGTTCCCCAGCTACCTGACGATGGCGCATCACCTGAGCATCCAGAAGATGGCGGTGGTCAGCGTGATTCCGTGGGCGGTGGGCGCCACCGGCCTGATCGCCGGCGGCGTGGTGTGCGACTACCTGTTCCGGCGCACCGGCCGGGCGATCTTCGCGCGCAAGGTCGTGCTGATCACCAGCCTCGGCGCCGGCGCGGCCTGCATCGCGGCCACGGGCACCGTCACGGAACTCACCAGCGCCGTGGCGCTGATGGCGACCGGGGTGTTCTTCATGTACGCCTCGTACAACACCTACTTCGCGATCGTGCTCGATACGGTCGAGAAGGACCGGGTTGGCGCCATCGGCGGCTTCATCCACTTCATCGCCAACCTCGCGGGCATCGTCGCGCCGGCGCTGACGGGCTTCCTGGTGCAGTGGTCGGGCAACTTCAAGAGCGCGTTCCTGCTCACGGGCCTCATTGCCGCGCTCGGCGCGATCCTGGTGGCGGTCTGCGTGCGCACGCCCAAGCGCCAGCCGCGGTTCGAGCCGGGCATCGCATGAGCGCCGCCGGGCCCTCGCCTCTTCATTCCAACCTGCCAGCCGTACCGACATGACCCATTTCGCCACCATCGAGGAACTGCGCCAGCGCGCCAAACGCCGCGTGCCCAAGATGTTCTACGACTACGTCGACGCCGGCTCGTGGACCGAATCGACCTACCGCGCGAACGAGGACGACCTCGCGCGGCTCAAGTTCAGGCAGCGCGTGGCCGTCGACTTCAGCCGGCGCAACCTGGCCTCGACGATGGCCGGGCACACCGTGTCGATGCCCCTCGCGCTGGCGCCGACCGGCATCGCGGGCATGCAGCACGCGGACGGCGAGATTCTCGCCGCGCGCGCGGCCGAGCGCTTCGGCGTGCCGTTCACGCTGTCGACGGTGAGCGTGTGCTCGATCGAGGACGTAGCCGCGCACACCACCAAGCCGTTCTGGTTCCAGCTCTACATGATGAAGGACCGCGTGTTCATCGCGGACCTGATCCGGCGCGCGCAGGTGGCGGGCTGCTCCGCGCTGGTGCTGACGCTCGACCTGCAGATCCAGGGGCGCCGGCACAAGGACCTGCGCAACGGCCTGTCGGCGCCGCCCCGGCTCACGCTGCGCAATCTCGCGCACCTCGCGCGCTATCCGGCGTGGTGCGCCGGCATGCTGCGCACGCCGCGCCGCACGTTCGGCAACATCGTCGGGCACGCGCCGGGCGTGACCGGCATCGCCTCGATGGCCGAGTGGGCGCAGAACCAGTTCGACCCGACGCTCACCTGGAAGGACATCGAGTGGGTGCGCAGCCAGTGGAACGGCAAGCTTATCCTCAAAGGCATCCTCGATCCCGAGGATGCCAGGATCGCGCTGGACTGCGGCGCCGACGCGCTGATCGTGTCGAACCACGGCGGGCGCCAGCTCGACGGCGCGCCGTCGACGATCTCGATGCTGCCGCGCATCGCCGAGGCCGTGCGCGGCGAGATCGAGCTGCACATGGACGGCGGCATCCGCTCGGGGCAGGACGTGCTCAAGGCGCTCGCCTGCGGCGCGCGCGGCGTGTACATCGGCCGCGCGTTCCTGTACGCGCTCGGCGCGCTGGGCGAGGCGGGCGTGACGCGCGCGCTCGAGATCATCCGCGAAGAACTCGACATGACGATGGCGCTGTGCGGCATCACCGACGTGCGCGAAGCCGATGGCCGCATCCTGCTCGACGGCGGGTTCCGCATGCCGGCCCGCGGCGTGTCGCACGTCACGGTCACGGGCGCGCCGGCGCGCGCGCTGGCGGGCTGACAACCGGTTCATCACCACTGTTTCACCATTTATCACCACGTCACACAACCCACATAACAATTCACTGGAGAAGATTGCATGTTGAAGTCACTGACTCCGCAACAGGTCGAGCACTTCCAGAAGTTCGGCTACGTCGCGCCGATTCGCGTGATGCCGGTCGAGAAGGCGCTGGAGCTGCGCAAGCGGCTCGAAGATTTCGAGCATTCGGACAGCCCGCTCGTGAAGAAGGCGCTCAACCTCAAGAGCCACCTGCTGTTCCCGTGGCTCAACGAACTGGTCGGCAGCGATGCCGTGGTCAACGCGATCGAGGACCTCTACGGCGAGAACCTGCTCGCCTGGGCCAGCAGCTTCTTCATCAAGAACGCGCACGACCCGGCCTTCGTGTCGTGGCACCAGGACTCCACCTACTGGGGCCTGTCCAAGCCCGACGTGGTGACCGCCTGGGTCGCGCTGTCGGAGAGCAACCGCGCCAACGGCGCGATGCAGGTCATCCCCGGCACGCACCTGCTGGACCAGATACCGCACCGTGACACGTTCTCGGCCAACAACCTGCTCACGCGCGGCCAGGAAATCGCCGTCGAGGTGGATGCGTCGCAGGCGGTGTCGATCGAGCTCGAACCGGGCGAAATGTCGCTGCACCACGTGCGCATCGTGCACGGCTCGCCGCCCAACGACTCGGCCAACCGGCGCATCGGCTACGCGATCCGCTACATCCCGACCTACGTGCGCCAGCTCGAAGGCGAGGACAGCGCCACCCTGGTGCGCGGCACCGACACCTTCAACACGTTCGAGCACGAGCCGAGGCCGACCGCGGAACTGGACCCGGCGTTCGTCGCGCTCCATCAGCAGATCGGCGAGCGCAACTGGAAGATCCTGTACAAGGGCGCGGCCCAGCAGCGCTGAGCGCAACCGGACGCAACGATCAACGGAGGGAGACGGTTTGGGATTCAATGCAGCAGTCATGGTCGAAGCGGGCAGCCCGCTTCGGGTCGCATCGCTCGATCTGGCGGCGCTGGAAGACACCGACGTCGTCGTGCGCGTGCGCGCGACGAGCTTGTGCCACACCGACCTGGAAGCGGTGCGCGGCGACCTGCGCACGCCGCTGCCGTTCGTGCCCGGGCACGAGGCGGCGGGCGTGGTCGAATGGATTGGGCGCAGCGTGCGCAGCGTCGCGGTCGGCGACCACGTGGTGACGTCGTGGAACCCGCACTGCAACACCTGCTTCTACTGCCGGCGCCAGCAGCATGTCCTGTGCCAGCCCTACCGCGACCACGCGGCGCAGTCGTTCCATTTCGACGGGCGTCCGCGCCTGGCGTGGGACGGCCAGCCCGTGCATCAACTGATGTATTCGGGCAGCTTCGCCGAGCTGTGCGTGGTCAGCGAGGACTGCGCGATTCCGGTCTCGCGCGACATCCCGTTCGCGCGCGCCTGCCTGATCGGCTGCGGCGTGATGACCGGCTACGGCGCGGTGGCGCACGTCGCGCAGGTGGAGCCGGGCGCGACGGTGACGGTGATCGGCTGCGGCGCGGTCGGGCTGTCGGCCGTGCAGGGCGCGCGCATGGCCGGCGCGGCGCGCATCATCGCCATCGACCGGCAGGCGCAGCGGCTCGAGGTCGCGCGCAAGCTCGGGGCCACGCACGCGCTGGTTGCCGACGACACGCTCGGCGCGCTGCACCTGGAGCTGACCGAAGGCCGCGGCGCGGACCATGTGTTCGAGGCGGCGGGCAACCCGGCCGGGTTCCGCGCCAGCGTCGACCTCGTGCGCCCCGGCGGGCAGGTGGTGTGGCTCGGCAAGCTGCCGGCCGACGCCGAGATGGCGTTCCGCTGGGGCGCGCTGATGGGCGAGAAGCGCATCGTGCGCTCGAGCTACGGCGCGGCGCAGCCGGCGCGCGATTTTCCGGCGCTGGCGCAGGCGTATCTCGACGGCACGCTGAAGCTCGACGAATACGTGACTTCGACGATCACGCTCGGCGAGGTGAACGAGGGGCTCGACCGGCTCGCGGCGGGCAGCGACATCCGCGCCGTGATCGAGCTATGATCCCGCGCCATCCTCCCCTGCAGGATGGATGGATCGACGCGCCGCACCGCGGCGCGGCGCTCGGCCGCTTCCCGCTCGAATCGGGCGAGGCCATCGACGACCTGCGCCTGTCCTACGTCGTGCACGGCGACCTGGACGACAAGTCGAAACCGGTCGTGCTCGGCCTGTGCGCCATCGGCAGCACGCACCACCGGCTGGATTTCCTGATCGGCGCGGGCCGCGCGCTCGATCCCGCGCGCTATACGACCATCGTCGTCGACGCGCTCGGCAACGGCCTGTCCTCGTCGCCGTCGAACTCGGCCACGCAGCCGGGCGAGCGCTTTCCGCGCTTCACGATCCGCGACATGGTGCGCAGCCAGAAGCGGCTGCTCGAGCAGCTCGGCGTCGCGTCGCTGCACGCGGTGGCGGGCGCGTCGATGGGCGGCATGCAGGCGCTGCAATGGGGCGTGTCGTATCCGGATGCGATGTCGCGCATCGTCGCGCTGGTGCCGATGGCGAAGACCGCGCCCTGGTCCCAGGCGCTCAACGAGACGGCCCGGCTCGCGCTGCGCGCGGGCGGCGCCGGATCATCGGCGGAGGTCGACTGGACCGCGTGGGTCGCGGTCACGCACATCCTGGCCATGCGCAGCCCCACGCGCTTTGCCGCCGATGTCACGCTGGACGGCATGCACGACTGGCTGGCGCGGCGCACGGCATGGTGGCGCCGGCAGCAGGCCGATCCCCTCGACTGGATCTACCAGTCGTGGGCCTACGACGCGCACGACGTCGGCACCACGTCGGGCTTCGGCGGCGACACCGCGCGGGCGCTCGCCGCGATCCGGGCGCGGACCCTGATCGCGGTGCCGCGGCTCGACCTCTACAACCCGGTCGAGGCAGGCATCTGGGCGGCGCAGCACATCGCGGACTGCCAGCTCGTCCAGCTGCCCAGCCAGGACGGGCATCTCGCGGCGTCCGAAGCGGACCCGGAGACGGCGGGCCGGATCGACCGGGAAATCGGCGTGTTCCTGGCCTGAGCGCATGGCGGTGACAGCGGCGGCGGCGGCGGCGGCTGTACGCGGCGCAAGTGCGGTAGTATCGTTCAGCCATCGCGTCCACTCTTCCTGCCCATGAGCCAGTTGTCCACCAGCGCCAGTTTCCCGCCCGCCGCATCCAACGATGCGGAGGTTGGCGGATCGATCCAGCATCGCACCTATCAGTTGCTGCGCGAGATGATCGAAAGCGGGCGCATCGCTCCGGGAGAAAAGCTGCTCGAGGCGCAGGTGGCGAGGTCGTTCAGCATCGGCCGCTCGCCCGCGCGCATCGCGCTCGCCATGCTGTGCTCGGACCGTTTGCTCGTCGAGAACGAAGGGCGCGGCTACCGGGTCGCGGGCAAGGCCCGGGGCGAATGCGCGGGCCGCGTCGCCACGCTCGAGCAGGTCGACCTGACCGGCGAGCCGCAGTGGCAGCGCATGTATGCCGCCGTCGAGCGGGAGCTGTGCACGCGCGTGCTGTTCGGCACCGTGCGCATCACCGAGGAACGCCTCGCGGAACACTTCGACGTCAGCCGCACGGTCGCGCGCGACGTGATGGCGCGCATGCACAGCGTCGGCATGCTGTCGAAGGACAAGGGCGGACACTGGATCGCGGAGCGCGTGACGCAGGAGCGCATCGGCCACCTGTTCGAGATGCGCTGCCTGGTCGAGCCCGTGGCGCTGGTGCAGGCGGCCTCGCGCGTGCCGCGCGCCTGGCTCGAAGGCGTGCGGGACAAGCTGGCCGCGCAGATCGCCAGCGGGCAGCGCGAGGCCAAGGACATGGACGAGGCGGAGACGGACCTGCACATCCGCCTGCTGTCGTATTGCCCGAACAAGGAAATGACGGTCGCGCTCGCGCGCACGCACGTGCTGTTCGTGCCGACCCGGTATCTGGCCGACCCGTACCTGCAGATTCCCGGGCAACTGATCAACGACGCCTTCACCGAACACCTGCAGATCATCGACGCCCTGCTCTCGGACGACCCGCAGCGCACCGCGAGCCTGCTGTACGAGCACATCAACGAGGCCAGGAAACGCTGGATGCTGCGCTTCGACATCGTCAGCAGGATGAAGCAGCCGCCGCTGCCGTCCTACCTGAGCAAGGTGAAGGACGAGTAGCCGCTCGCCGCGCGCAAGGCGCGGCGGGG
>NZ_AQPL01000060.1:0-14515 GCF_000395345.1 Cupriavidus sp. WS
GGCGGGCCTGGCCCGCCTGCCTCGCGCCGCTCAGAACTTGTGCCGGATGCCCAGCAGCACGCCGGTCTGGTTCTTGCCCGGCACGGTCGAGCCGAAGCCGCCGGTGCCCAGGTTCGAGTCATCCTTGTTGCGCGTGTAGGCCACGTTCAGGTAGACGTCCGTGCGGCGCGAGAACGCATAGCCGCCCGACACGATGAACAGCCACGGATCGGCGCCGGAGGCGCGGAAGTCCTGGTAGTAGGCCGCGCCGGTCAGCGACCACGCCTGCGTGATGTCCCACTGCACGCCCGCCCAGTACAGGTTCGTCGTCTGGTTCAGGGGCGCCGTCATGGTGCGTCCGTAGCGGTAGCCCAGGTAGGTCTTGGTCGGCCCGATGGCGTAGGTGCCGACCAGCGCCGCCTTGCGCGTGCGGTCGCCCTCGCTCGCCACGGTGTCGCCGTCCTGCTCGTCATAGACGGCGGCCACGGCCAGCGGTCCGCTCTCGTAGGCCAGGCTGGCGCCGTATTCGCGGCCGACCGTGAAATGGCCGGGCACCTCGCCATTGGTGCCGGCGGTGCCGTCCGCGCCGAAGCTGTACAGCAGCTTGGCCGTCACCGGGCCGAACTTGCCCGTGTACTTGAGCGAATTGTCCGCGCGCGACTGGAAGACGTCGTCCTGCACGCCGATCGAATAGCGCGTGGAAATGCCCATCGGATCGTACTGGACGCCGATGTCGTACATCGGCGTGTTGTGGCGGCCCAGCGTCAGCGAGCCATAGGCGGTGCTCAGCCCCACCCATGCCTGGCGCCCGAACAGCCGCCCGCTCTGCCCGCTCTTGCCGTCGTCGACGTTGTAGCCGCTCTCCAGCGCGAAGATGGCCCGCATGCCGCCGCCCAGGTCTTCCGCGCCGCGCAGCCCCCAGCGCGAGCCGGACAGGTTGCCCGACTGCATCCGCACCACGCTGTCGCCGGCGCCCTTCTGATGATTGGCGAACTCCACGCCGACGTCGGCCACGCCATACAGCGTCACCGACGACTGCGCGAACGCGCCACTGCCGGGCAGCCCCGCAAGGGCCGCCACCACCAATGCTGTTTTCTTCATGCTTCAGGTTTCCCCTCGTTGTCAAAGTCGAGTGCCGGTCTGGCTCGTGCCGGCGTGTACCAACCCTGTCCAGGCACAAGCCCCACGGCCCCGGCGGAAGCCCGGAGTCATGTGTTTTTTGTGTGACAGGATGTCTTATCGGGTCGCGAGGGAATGCAGGCACGAAAGACCCGTCCTGTGCCATGAACAGCACAAAACCGTGCCCACCCCCTTCGCAATGGCGACAATTTCATCAATTGGCGCATCCATTGTTTCAGCGGGCGACGCCAATATGAAGTGTCTATTGTGAATCCAAAACACCATAAAAAATACATTTAGCGTGCGGGATGCTGCGAAACGCCAGATCGGAGGGGGCGAGGCGCGGCGCCGCGAAGAAAGCAGGCCAGGTCCGCAGTGGCGAGTCCGGACGAAGGTGTCCGGGATCGTCGGGCGGGCCGCGGACCGGCACGGCGCCGGTGGCAGGATGGCGCTGCGGCGCGGCATAGCGGCAAGCGCGCACGCGCCTGGGGAAAATACCGATGGTCTCGCACCGGGAAAGGGAAATCGCGTCCGCCAGGTGGTTCGCCGGGCGCGCCGGTGGTGCCCGGCCGGCAGCCGGCATGCACCGCCGCGGGGAGCGGGCGTGCCGCCCAAGTATTCGTTGATTTTTTTATATCAACAAAATACACTTAATCGCAGCACAACCCGCAGCACACCGCGGTTACACCATAGCGACAGCGCCCGGACCCGACCACGTTGCCGCGACAATATCCGACTCCGAGAACGCTCCCTCCCATGTCCAGCCATCCCGACGACCATTCCGCCTTCCGTGACACCGTTCCCCACTGCCCGCTGATCGAGGTCAGCGGGCCGCCGCGCGAGCGCGGCCGGCAATACGGCGAACAAGCCGCCGCGCGCATCCGGCGCGGCATCGACCACTATGCGCGGCAGCTGGAGAGCAACAAGCTCGGCTGGCCCGAGCTGCGCAAGATCGTGGCGACCTTCGAGCCCACCATTGCCGCCTTCGACGCGACCTACATCGAGGAAATGAAGGGCATCGCCGAAGGCGCGCAGGTGGAATACGCCGCCGTGGTCATGCTCAACGCGCGCACCGAGGTGCTCAAGCTGGCCGACCGCATGCGCAACCAGCAACCGGTGCCGCTGGACCCGGACGGCTGCACCGGCGTGGTGGCGCTGCCCTGCGCCACCGCCAGCGGCCGCGTGATCCACGCGCAGAACTGGGACTGGAAGGCGGAATGCGCCGAATCGTCGGTGGTGCTCAAGGTGCACCGCGAAGACGGCCCCGACTACCTCACCTTCACCGAGGCCGGCGCGCTGGCGCGCTCGGGCATGAACGCGGCCGGCATCTCGATCACCGCCAACTACCTCGAATGCGAGCGCGACTACCGCACGCTCGGCGTGCCGCTGGCGCTGATCCGCCGCAAGGTGCTGGAGCAGCGGCGCCTGGCCTTCGCCATGCAGTCGGTATACGTGAGCGCCAAGTCGGCGGCCAACAACATGATGGT
This sequence comes from Cupriavidus sp. WS, assembly GCF_000395345.1. NCBI lineage: Bacteria > Pseudomonadati > Pseudomonadota > Betaproteobacteria > Burkholderiales > Burkholderiaceae > Cupriavidus > Cupriavidus sp. WS. Next base: position 2,586 of record NZ_AQPL01000060.1, read on the forward strand.
GGCCCACGCCGGCGGCGTGGCCATCGATTTCGAATGCGCGCCCGACGAGACCTTCCAGGTGCTGCCCGAGCAGGGCGTGATCGTGCACGCCAACCACTGGCAGAGCCCGGTGGCGCTGTCCAAGCTGCGCGACCTCGGCATCCAGAAGATGCCGGATTCGCTCTACCGCGACGAGCGCGTGCGCCAACTGGTACTACCGCACGTGGGCGGCATCACCGTGGACACCATCAAGCGCGCGCTGTTCGACGATTTCGAAACCCCGTATTCGGTGTGCCGCCCGCCGCGCCCGAACACGAGCAACAACCTGTCGGCCACGGTGGCGATGATCGTGATGGAGCCGGAGCTGGGCGTGATGGAAGTGTCGATGCTGCCCGCGCTGCATCCCACCTTCGCCACCTTCACTCTGGACATGGAAATCCAGCAGCCGCGCACGGATGGCGCGGCCCCCGCCCACCGGCGGGCAGTCGCCGCCTGACGCGGCCGGAGGAGAGATGGAGACGAGACGAAAAAACGCCGCGCGGCCGCTGGCCCGGCTGCTGACGGCAACCTTCACCCTGGCGGCGTGCCTGGCCCTGGGCACGCCCGCGCTGCATGCCCAGCCGGCGCAGGACACGCTGCGCATCCGCCTGAACGCGGACATCCGCTCCACCGATCCCGGCATCAACCGCGATGCCAACACCGACGCGGTGGTTTCGCACATCGTCGAAGGCCTGGTGGCGTTCCGCGAGGACACCACCGTGGGCCCGCTGCTGGCGCAGAGCGTGACCACCTCGCCGGACGGCCTGACCTACACCTTCGCGCTGCGCCCGGGCCTGAGATTCCACAACGGCGCGCCGCTCACGGCCGACGACGTGGTGTTCTCGTGGCACCGCTACATGACGCCGGCCAACAACTGGCGCTGCCTGTCCGAGTTCGACGGGCGCGGCCAGGCCAAGGTGCTGAAGGTAGAAGCGAAAGACCCGCTGACCGTGGTCTACACGCTGGACCGCCCCTCCGCGCTGTTCCTGGAAACGCTGGCGCGGCCCGACTGCGGCGGCGCCGGCGTCTACCACCGCAGCTCCGTCGGCCCCGACGGCAAGTGGCGCGAGCCGGTCGGCACCGGCCCGTTCAAGCTCGCCGAGTGGAAGCGCGGCCAGTACATCGACCTGGTGCGCAACCCCGACTACGCGGCCCTGCCCGGCAAGCGCGACGGCAACACCGGCAACAAGACCGCCGAGGTGGCCAGGGTGCGCTTCGTGGTCATCCCCGACGTGGCCGCCTCCAAGGCCGCGCTGCTGTCCGGCGGCGTGGACCTGATCTTCGACGTGGAAGACAACGACCTGCCCGAATACCGCAGGCACCCCGAGCTGGTGATGCAGAGCATGCCCACCATGAGCCTGAACGGCCTGCTGTTCCAGACCCGCGACCCGCTGCTCAAGGACGTGCGCATCCGCCGCGCGCTGGCGCTCACGCTCGACGTGCCGGAGATGGTGGACGCCCTCACCGAGGGCACCGCGCAGCCGAACCGCTCGGTGATCCCGCGCGCCAGCCCGTTCTACGGCCGCGCGCAGTCCGGCATGCCGGGGCGCGACATCGCTGCCGCGCGCAAGCTGCTGGCCGAGGCCGGCTACCGCGGCCAGACCATCAAGATCCTGGCCACCAAGCGCTATAACTCGCTGTTCGACATGGCCGTGCTGACGCAGGCGATGGCCAGCGAAGCCGGCCTCAAGGTGGACGTGGAAGTGCTCGACTGGGCCACCATGCTCGACCGCTACAACCGCGGCGACTACCAGGCAATGGCCTTCACGTACTCCGCGCGGCTCGACGCGTCGCTTTCCTACGAGATGATCATCGGCCCCAAGGACCGCCAGCCGCGCAAGGTGTGGGACACGCCCGAGGCCATCCGCCTGCTGGGCAACAGCATGAACACCACGGACCGCGCGCAGCGCCAGGCCATGTTCGACAGCCTCGACGCGCGCCTGCTCGAAGACGTGCCGGCGGTGTTCTTCTACTCGGAGATGCGCACCAGCGCCGCGCGCGACTACGTGAAGGGCTACAAGGGCTGGCCGATGGGCCAGCCGCGCGCCTGGGGCGTGTCGCTGGCCAGGCGCTAGCGCCGCTCCCGCCCCGCATGCATCACAGCCAGATGAACATAACCGGAGCCCCCCTTGTCTTCGTCCTTCCTGCTGTACCTGCTTAGACGCGCGCTGTGGACGGTGCCGACGCTGCTGCTGGTGGCGGTGCTGGTCTTCGTGCTGATGCGGCTGATCCCCGGCGACCCGGCCCAGCTCATCCTCGGCGACGCCGGCACCGCCGAGCAGCTCGCCGACCTGCGCGCCCAGTTCGGCCTCGACAAACCCATCCTGGTGCAGTTCGGCCTGTGGCTGTCGCACATGGCCAGCGGCGACTTCGGCCACTCGCTGAGCAGCGGCGAAGCGGTGCTGCCGCTGCTGCTCGAGCGCTTCCAGGTCAGCGCCGCCATCGTGCTGGTGGCGGTGGGCGCGGCCACCCTGCTGGCGGTGCCGGCCGGGCTGTTCGCCGCGTGGAAGCAGAACTCGCTGACCGATACGGTGATCGTCGCCGGCGCCACCTTCTTCCTGTCGATCCCGAGCTTCTGGCTGGGCCTGCTGTTGCTGCTGTTCGTCGGCCTCAAGCTGGGCTGGGTGCCGGTGGTCGGCTACGTCACCTTCAGCCAGGACTGGCGCGCCGCGGCCAGCTACCTGGTGCTGCCGGTCATCACGCTGACGCTGATCGAGATGGGCGTGCTCACGCGCATGGCCCGCTCCAGCGCGGTCGAGACGCTGCGGCTGGAATACGTGACCCACGCGCGCGCCAAGGGCCTGTCTGAGCTGCGCGTGCTGCTGCGCCACGTGCTGCCCAACGCCTTCGCGCCCACCTGGACCCTGATCGGGCTGGTGCTGGGCAACCTGCTCGGCGGCATCGCCGTGCTGGAAACCGTGTTCACGCTGCCCGGCCTCGGCCGGCTGCTGGTGGACGCCATCTTCGCGCGCGACTATCCCGTGGTGCAGGGCTGCCTGCTGTTCACCGCGGGCATCTACGTGCTGGTCAACCTTGTCGTGGACCTCTTCTACCCTCTCTTCGATCCGCGAGTGGCGACATCATGAAACTACGCACCAACGCGCTGATAGGCGGCCTGCTGGTGGCCACGGTGACGGCGATGGCGCTGCTCTCCGTGATCTGGACGCCCTACAACCCGCTGCGCCTGAACCTGCGCATGCGGCTCAAGCCGCCCGGCAGCCTGCACTGGCTCGGCACCGACGAATTCGGCCGCGACATCCTCTCGCGCCTGCTGGCCGGCGCCGGCGCCAGCCTGCTGGTGGCCGCGCTGACCGTGCTGGTGGCGCTGCTGCTCGGCACGCTGCTCGGCCTGATCGCCGGCTACTTCCGCGGCAGGATCGACCGCGTGATGATGGTCTTCAACGACGCCCTGCTCGCCTTCCCCGGCATCCTGCTCGCGCTCGGCATCATGGTCGTCACCGGCGCCAACAAGTACGGCATCGTGCTGGCGCTGGGCCTGGCCTACACCCCCACCGTGGTGCGGCTGGTGCGCGGCACCGTGCTGTCGCTGCGCGAGAAGGAATACGTGGAAGCCTCGCGCGTGATCGGCAACAGCGAGCTCGTCACCATGCTGCGCCACATCCTGCCCAACTGCGCCGCGCCGCTGATGGTGCTCGGCACCTCGATGTTCGGCTGGGTGGTGCTGGCCGAAAGCGCGCTGAGCTTCCTCGGCCTCGGCGTGCCGCCGCCCGCGCCCACCTGGGGCAACATGCTGTCGTCGGGCCGCCCCTACATCGAATCCGCCGCCTGGCTGGGCATCGCGCCCGGCGTGTGCATCGCGCTGACGCTGCTCGGCATCAACCTGCTGGGCGACGCGCTGCGCGACTGGCTCGACCCCCGCATGGAGCCACGATGAATTCCAGGATGAACGCCCGCATGCCCGCCTCCCATCCGCTCCCCGGCGGCCAGGGCGCCCCGCTGCTGAGCGTGCGCGGCCTGACGCTGCGCAGCGCCGCCGGCACGCCCATCCTCAACGGCATCTCCTTCGACATCGCGCAGGGCGAGGTGCTCGCGCTGGTCGGCGAATCCGGCAGCGGCAAGACGATGGCCGGGCGCGCCGTGATGCGCCTGCTGCCGTCGCAGGTGCGCCAGACCGGCGGCACCATCACGCTGGCCGGCCACGACGTCGCCACGCTGCCCGACCGCGGCATGCGCTCGCTGCGCGGGCAGGTCGCCGGCATGGTGTTCCAGGAGCCGATGGTCTCGCTCAACCCGGCCATGACGGTCGGCGCGCAACTGTGCGAAGGCCTGATGCTGCATGAGAAGATCCCCGCGCAGGCCGCGCGCGAGCGCGCCGTGGCCATGCTCGCGCGCGTGCAGATCGCCGACCCCGAAGGCTGCATGGCGTCCTACCCGCACGTGTTCTCGGGCGGCATGCGCCAGCGCATCATGCTGGCCTGCGTCATGCTGCTCAAGCCGCGCCTGCTGATCGCCGACGAGCCGACCACCGCGCTCGATGCCCTGAGCCAGCGCGAGGTCATGCAGATCATGGCCGACCTCACGCGCACCAGCGGCACCGCCGTGCTGCTGGTCACGCACGACCTGCAGCTGGTCGCGCACTATGCCGATTCGGTGCTGGTGCTCAAGCGCGGCGACCAGGTCGAGTCCGGCCGCGCCGGCGAAGTGCTGCGCAACCCGCGCGAAGCCTATACCCGCAGCCTGATCGCCGCGCTGCCGCGGCGCGACGACAGCCGCCCCGCCGTGGCCGACGCGCCGCCGGTGATCGAGGCGCGCAACGTTGCCGTGGCCTACCCCGGCGCGCACCGGCTGTTCTCGCGCCAGGCGGACAAGCTCGCCGTCGACGGCGTCTCGCTGGCGATCCGGCCCGGCGAAGTGGTGGCCGTGGTCGGCGGCTCCGGCTCGGGCAAGACCACGCTCGGGCGCGCGCTGATCGGCCTGCTGCCGCTCGCCGGCGGCGAGATCCGGTTCCGCGGGCAACCGGCCGGCAGCGGCGGCCGGCAAGACCGGCGCGACTTCCGGCTGGCCTGCCAGATGGTGTTCCAGGACCCGTACTCGTCGCTCGACCCGCGCCAGCGCATCGGCGACATCGTGGCCGAGCCGCTCAACCACGGCGAGCCGCTCACGCGCGCCCAGCGCCGCGCGCGCGTGGACGCCATGCTGGCCGAAGTCGGGCTCGACGGGCTGGGCGAGCGCTATCCGCACGCGCTCTCCGGCGGCCAGCGCCAGCGTGTGGCCATCGCCCGCGCGCTGATCCGCCGGCCCGCGCTGGTGGTCGCGGACGAACCCGTGTCCGCGCTCGACATGACGATCCAGAAACAGGTGCTGACCTTGTTCCGGCAACTGCAGGCGCAGCACGGCTTCGCCTGCTTCTTCGTCTCGCACAACCTCGCCGCGGTGTCCGAGGTGGCCGACCGCATCGTCGTGATGCACCAGGGCAGGATCGTCGAGCAAGGCAGCGTGGCCGACATCTTCGACCGGCCGCAGCACGACTACACGCGGGCGCTGCTGGAAGCCGCTTATGTCGCGCCGGGGCAGCGGGCGCCGCTGTCGGTGGCGGAGGATGGCGCGGGGTCGCTTGCGCTGGGGGCTGCGGCTTCGTGAAGCGCTGGCACTGCTGCCGGTGCGCTCCCCTCTCCCGCTTGTGGGAGAGGGGCCGGGGGAGAGGGCAGGCGCCCAGACCCCGCCGCTAGCGCCAGAGCACCGCCACCGTCTCCGCCCCATGACAAGCCACGTAGTTGTCGCAGGCGGCACAGGACGGTTCAGGACAGGGATGCAGATCCAGCCGCCGGCACAACTCGTGGTAGAAGAATTTCTTCCACTTCATCTCCGCGGTGTTGGCCGCATAAAGCGCGGGAAAGTATTCCTGCAGCAGGCGCGAGACATCGTGCCGGCCGGACAGGCCCATGTCCTGCCACAGGTGCGAGCCGCCGAAGCAGCCGCTGGCCAGCGCGTGGGCGGCCCAGCGCATCGCCGGGCGGCTGGCGTCGCCCGAGGCGATCAGCATGTCCACCAGGTCGGGAAACTCGCAGGGCAGCGCGGCCGCGTCGACGGGGGCGGACTCGGGTGCCCATCCCGCCGCCCGGGCGCCCGGAAAGCACTGCTCCAGCATGCGCCAGAACTCCGCCTCGTCCAGCCCGAGCCATTGCGCGAAACGGGGCAGCCGGCCCGCGTCGGCGCTCTCCAGCACGCCCGCCAGCGCGCGCGCCGCGGGCTCGCCGGGAGACAGCGAAAACGCATCGAGGATCAGCAACGACTGGTTCACGGCACGGCCTTGTGAAGACGGGCGCCGCGACTGGCTGGCGGCGCCCGGTTTCCGAAATATAGCGTTGTATATAACGGTAGTCAAACCGGCGCCGCCCCGCTCCACCTTGCCCTGCCCCGCTCACACCGCGCCCGCGATGTATTCGCGCAGCCACCGGTGCGCGGGATCGCGGTGGCTGCGCTCGTGCCAGAGCATGGCCATCTCGTAGCCCGGCACCGCGAGGGGCGGCTCCACCACCTGCAGCGCACCAACGCCGTGCACGAGGCGCGCGGGCAGCATCGCCACAAGGTCGGTCGTCGCCAGCACCGACATCATGAAAAGGAAGTGCGGCACGGACAGCACCACCCGGCGCGTCAGGCCCGCCCGCGCGAGCGCGTCATCGGTGACGCCGCGGAATCCCCCGCCGTCCGGCGACACGATCACATGGTCAAGCGCGCAGAACTGCGCCAGCGTCGGCCGCCGCTTCAGGCGCGGATGGCCGGCGCGGCCCGCCAGCACGTAGCGCTCCGTGAACAGGGTGCGGTGGCGCAGGCCCGGCGACGCCTCGTCGCCGACGTGGAAGGCAAGGTCGATCTCGCCCTGCTCCGCCTGCTTCGCGATGCGCGGCGGCATCAGTTCGAGCACCGCCAGCCGGACGCCGGGCGCCGCCGCGCGCAAGCCGTTCAGCGCCGGCAGCAGGACAGTCGACTCGCCGTAGTCGGAGGCCGCCACGCGCCACGTCTGGCTGGCCGTGGCCGGGTCGAACGGGCTGGCGGGCGCGACCGCGCTTTCCAGCGCCGCGAGCGCCTCGCGCAGCGGTTCGCGCAGCGCCTCGGCGCGGGCCGTGGGCCGCATCCCGCGCGGCCCGGGCAGCAGCAGCGGGTCGCCGAGGATCTCCCGCAGCCGGGCCAGGTGGACGCTGACCGACGGCTGGGAAAGATGCAGGCGCTGCGCCGCGCGTGTCACGTTGTGCTCGGCAAGCAGGACGTCCAGCGTCACCAGCAGGTTGAGGTCCAGCCGTCGCAGATTATTCATGGCAATACCTGGCATATGGATTATTCATTTCCAATATACCCGGCGCGGGCCTACCTTGCTGTTCTCGCCACCACCCGGCTCATCGCAACCCGAGACCCAGCCATGCACGTACTTCTCGTCTACGCCCATCCCGAGCCCCGCTCACTGAACGGCTCGCTCAGGGACTTCACGGTCAGGCATCTCCGGGAGGCCGGCCACGAGGTCCAGGTCTCGGACCTCTATGCCATGAAGTGGAAAGCCGCGCTCGACGCGGACGACAACACGGACCACCAGCCCGGCGCGCGCTTCGACCCCGCCCTCGACTCCGGGCACGCATTCGAGCACGGCACGCAGAGCGCGGACATCGCGCGCGAACAGGACAAGCTGCGCTGGGCCGATGCCGTCATCCTGCAGTTCCCGCTGTGGTGGTTCTCGATGCCGGCGATCCTCAAGGGCTGGGTGGAGCGCGTCTACGCCTATGGCTTCGGCTACGGCGTGGGCGAACATTCCGACGCCCGCTGGGGCGACCGCTACGGCGAAGGCACGCTGGCCGGCAAGCGCGCGATGCTGGTGGTCACGGCCGGCGGCTGGGAGTCGCACTACGGCCCGCGCGGCATCAACGGCCCGATCGACGACCTGCTGTTCCCGATCCAGCACGGCATCCTGTACTACCCCGGCTTCGACGTGCTGCCGCCGTTCGTGGTCTACCGGACCGGCCGGGTCGACGAAGCGCGCTTCGCGGGTATCCGCGATGCGCTCGGCCAGCGTCTCGACGGCCTCGGGACAACCGCGCCGATCCCGTTCCGCGCGCAGAATGCCGGCGCCTACGACATCCCGGCGCTCACGCTGCGGCCCGGCATCGCGCCGGGCCGGACCGGTTTCGCCGCGCACGTCGACGCGCGCGGCAGCCAGGACCAGCGCCAGGGCTAGAGCGCCAGCTCCCCCAGCCGCTCGAGCGGCACCGGCGCCGAGATGGCAAAGCCCTGCAGCAGGTCGGCGCCGAGCGATCTTGCCAGCGCCATGTCGTCGTCGCTCTCCACGCCTTCGGCCACGGTCTGCAGCTCCAGCGAGCGCGCCAGCTCCATCGACAGCGAGAGCAGCCGGCGCGCGCGCTCGGCATGGCGGGCCCGGTGCAGCATGGTCTTGTCGATCTTGACCTGCTTGAACGGCAGCAGGCCGAGCGCCTGCAGCGAGGCATAACCCGCGCCGAAGTCATCCTGCGAGATCACCATGCCACGGTTCGAGAGCGCGTTGAGGTTCTCCAGCAGGCGCGCCTCGCCCTCGCACCCGAGGCGTGTCTGCTCGGTGAGCTCGAGCACCACCCGCGCAATGTCGAGGCCGTGCGACATGCTCGCGCGCAGCAGCACCGGAATGAAATCCACCGCCGCCGCCGTGCGCGGGTTGACGTTGAGCGAGAAGCGGCCGTGGTAGCGCGGAAAGCGCGCCTGCACGCGCGCGCAGGCGCACAGGAAGTGGTCCATGAGCAGGGTCTCCACGCCGTGGCCCGCCATGCTCTCCACGAACTTGTCCGGCGCGTGCTCGCAGCCCTTGTCCGACCAGCGCGCCAGCACCTCCAGCCCGACGATGCCGCCGTGCCGCGCGCTGATCTGCGGCTGGAACACCGGATAGATATGCCCCAGCTCGATCGCGCCGACCAGCTCGGCGCGGCTCAGCGCGAGCAGGTCGTCGGTCTGCAGGTTGCGCTCCACCACCTCCGCGCCCGGCGGCGCGAGCTCGGGCGCGCCCAGCCGCTGCCCCAGTTGCGCGATGCGTTCGGCCAAGGCGTCGCGCGGGCCCTCCTCCGGCCCCGTGACGGACGCGTCCGGCCTGTCCGGCCCCGGACAGGCGCCAGCCTGGCCACTGATTAACGCGAAGTGCAATTCAAGCTCCCGGAAGCCATACCTGTCCGCTCTACCCTGACCACGATTCATTGTTCTTGGTGTTCTGATCGTTCTCGTTTTTCTGCGCACCCGTCTCGTTCTTCTTTTGTTCTTGTTTTGTTCGCCACGTGCGCCCGCGCTTGCCGCCTTGCCGCTTTCGCGCACGGCAACCCTGCGCGCAGCGATGCGCGCAGGCGATGCAATGAGCGATGCGGCATGCCGGTGCGCCAGTACCTCATTCTTTCAGCACCGGAGCGCTTCCGGGCGTTTCGGATTCCCCTCCGAAGCAGGTCCCCCCCCCAAGGCAGGGTACTGACGCGGTGCAACATCAACCACAATTCACCTTGGCAAGACTGACCCCTTGCTAAACACTCAAGGGGTGCAGGGGCGCCCTGCACCTGCACCCCTCTTTTTCGCCGGCAGCCACGCCGGCGCGCAACCGCCGCCCGCCGGCACCATCAGAATCCCGAGAAGCGGATGCCGATCGAGCCGTAGCCGTAATAACGGTCGAGCTTGCCGGCGGTCGCCGCGTTGTAGAGAAACGGGATGGTCCCCACGAAGTTGTGCAGCGATGCCTGCCCGCGCAGGAACACCTCCACGTTCTTCACCACCGCGTACGACAGCTCCAGCCCCAGCGTATGGTTCGAACGGATCGGCGAAGTGCCGTAGGCCTGCGCGCGGCTGTCGACGTTGCTGCGCAGCAGGTACTGGAACTGGTAGCCCAGCCGCGCGGCGAAATCCTTGTACTTCCAGCGGTAGGCGCCGCCCAGGTTCAGGTAGCCCGCCACGTAGTTGAAATCGTCGTTGATGTTGAGCCCGTACTGGCTCGCGTCCGTGGAGAACGATGCCGACTGCAGGTTGACGTTGCCCGTGCGGCAAGGCGCGGCCAGCGAACCGTTGGCGATGTTGTCCGAGCCGATGGCGACGTTGAAATTGCAGCCGCCCTGCTGCAGGCGCGTGTTGATGCCGCCGATGGTCACGCGGCTCGCGCCCAGGCCGAGGAAGCCGGTCAACTGGCTGCGCTCGGTCAGCTCGCCCGAGAAGATCACGTCGGCCTGCGCCTGGATGTCGTTGGCGTCGTTGACGGTCACGCCGTTGAAGGTGGCGCTGCGCACCCTCAGCGCGGCGGAGCGGTCCAGCGTGCCCGAGCGGTCGCCCCACAGCGAGAAGCGCATCATGACGCGGTCGCGCGCGCCGGGCTCGGCCAGCGGGTCGTAGTGCAGCGCCACCATCCAGGTGTCGATCTGGTTGTTGTCGGGGCCGTAGTCGATGCCGCGCCGCCAGTACGTGGCCGACGCCGACCAGCGCGGCGAAAACTTGTAGCCCAGCATCAACCGCCCGCCGCGGTAGTCGCCGGCGTTGTCCGGCAGGCTGTTGCCGCCCTGGTTGAAGACGTCCATCGAGCGGTTGACCATGTCGAAGCTGGCTTCCACGCGCACGGAGGTGAACTCGCCCGTGGCGGGCTCGGCCTGCATGAACACGTCGTCGGGCGCGGCGCTGGCCGCGCCCGCGCACGACAAGCCCACCATCAGGGCACCGGCCTTGCCGAGCCGGCGCGAGCGAAACAACAGCATAGGAGACTCCGAGGCCGTGGGCTGGCCTCATGCACGGCATGCGCCGCGGCCCTGACCCGCGGGAACCGGCGCACTGCACGCAAAAAAAGAAGCCGGCCACCCGCCGCGCTGGCCTGCCGGCGCGCGCGGCGGATGACCGGGCATGCCTTCCCCGTGCGGGCGGAAGGCCGGCTGCGCGCCGGTCAGGGGTTCAGCGTGACCGCGGTCTTGATGGCGTTGCCGCTCACCGTGGCCGTGCCGGTCTGCACCGACTGCACCTGCGCCTTCTGCGCGGTACCGCTGACCAGGGTGCCCACGCTCACCTCCTTGCCGCCCTGGCCGGTCACCGCGAACGTCACCGGGAAGGTGGCGGTCGCCTTCGGCGTGAGCGCGTCGATCTGCGCCTGGCTCAGCGCGCCGGCGCTCTTGAGCTTGCCGAGGAAGGTGGTGAACGGCAGGCTCAGCGAGCCGCCGTTGGCGCTGCTGAACAGGTTGTCGGCGACGGCGTTGGTCAGGCTGACGTTGGCCGAGGTCGCGCCCGAGATGCTGAACGAGTAGGTCGTGTTGACCGGCACCTGCACGGCGGTCAGCGCCGAGCCGCTGAAGGTCAGCGAGACCTTCTCGATGATCACGTTGACCGTGTTGCCGTTGTAGGTGTAGCTCAGCCCCGCGCGCACGTCCGCGGCGCCGCCGGCGAACGGGTCGCCGTCCTTCGACACCGCTACCGTGATGGCGCCGAGCGTGCCGCCCGTCACCGTCACCGCGTCGCTGACCGGGAAGGTCTGGCCGTTGATGGTCACGCTCGCCAGCTGGATGAAGTTGGCCGGCTTGACGGCATTGGCCACGTTGTCGATGGCGCCACTGTCCACCGCGCCGCTGCCCAGGCCGGTGGCCGCGCTCTGGATTTTGGTCGGGTTGCCGCTCGCGACCGCGTCGCCCAGCACCGTCAGGCCCGCGGTCTTGGCCGGGTCGGTCAGCGTGGCCGCCGGCACCGCCGACACCAGCGCGCTCGCGGTGGTGGACTTGGCGCTGTCCACCACGCCATTGACCGCGCCGCTCGCTTGCAGCGCGGCCAGCGTGGCCGCCGGAGTGGTGCCCAGCACGATGTTGCCCAGCGACGCGCTCACGTTCGCCACCTGGGTCGTCACCACCGGGCCGGCCAGCGCGGCCACGTTGGCCGCCACCGTGTCGATGTTCGCCTGCAGGCTTGCCGGCAGGCCCGCC
>NZ_AQPL01000061.1:0-28065 GCF_000395345.1 Cupriavidus sp. WS
GCAGGCTTGCCGGCAGGCCCGCCTTGGCGTTCTGCACGGCCGAGCTCACCACCGACGTCACCAGCGCGCTGCTGGTCAGGTCAACCGGGCCCGACGCCGCGCCGACCGCGCTGGCCACCGCCTTGGCCGCCGCCGCCGCGGCATCGGCCGCGCTCAGCGTGCCGCCCTTGGCCACGCCGGTCAGCGTCTTGGTGACCTGTTCCACCAGTTGCTGCACCACCACGGCCGCCTTGAGCACGGCCGCGTCCTGCATCGGGTCGAGCGAGGTCAGGTCCTTGCCGGCAAGGCCCAGCTTGGTGGCCAGCGCCTCGGCCTGCCCGGCGCCGAGTTGCGCCAGCAGCGTGGTCAACGGCGTGAGCATCGGCGTCACGCCTGCCTTGTAGGGCAAGGCCGGCGACTGCAGCACGCCGGTGAACGGCTGGCCGGTGCCGATGTCGGTGCCGCCGGATCCCTTCAGCGCGCTCGAGGTGCAGCCCGCGGGGAAGGTGAAGTCGCCCGTCGCGTTGGTGATCGCGGTCTGGTTGCTGCAGTCGAGGAAGGTCACGGTGGCGCCCGACACGTAGAAGTCGACTGCCTTGCCGCTGACAGTGACCGACGGTGTCGACGGTGTCGACGGCGAATCCGAGCCGCCCCCGCAAGCAACCAGCGTCGCTGCCGCGGCCGCCATGATGCCGAGGGTAAAGATATTCCTGATATTGGTTTGCACTCTTCTCGCTCCTGAGATCGTTACGTCGATACGTGGTCTGTGGGTCAATGCGCCTGGTCATCGCCGCACACTGTCACCTGCGCCCTGCGCCACCGGGTCCTGCCGCGCATCGCGCGGCCTTGCTGCCCCCTGCAAGCGGACCTGGCAACAACGCTTTGATGCAGTGCACTGCCGCGTCCTGCCAGCACACTAGATAAACAATCCCTACTTCCGTGTCACCCCTACTTGGCGGGGGAAAGCCCGCAGCGGCACGCCGCCAACCGCTCTCGCTCGGCGTTTTGCGGCCGCGCGGATGCCCCCTTGCAGGTTGTCTTTTTTATAATGGCCGCATGCAAGAACTACAACGGCCACAGCATTGCTACAGCTGCATCTACACCGTCTGCACAGCGCGCAGCGCGGGAAAATCGGCCGGCGCGAGCCAGCCCGCCAGGTATCGGCCCATCGCTTCGAGCAACACGTCGGAAGTCAGCCCCGATGCGCCGGCCAGCGCCGGGCAGACGATCCACGTGGTGCCGTCGCGCCTGAGCACTCGCAGCGTCTTGGCGAGATCGGCGGGCTGCAGGATGTAGTCGGATGCGTGCGCGTCGTCCAGCGAGAACGCGTGCACGAAATCGTCGAGATGGCGCTCGCCCAGGCACACCACCACCTTCGGCCGCCAGCGCCGGCGGATGTCGTCGATGAACGCAAAGCGCCTGCCGCCGCGGCACAGGTCGAGATAGCGCTGCTTGGGCACCAGCGCCGGCTGGCCGCGGAACGCCTTGGACCACGGCGTCTGCCCGATCAGGTGAGCCGGCAGCGGGAACAGGCTGAGCTTGAATTCCGCGCCGCGCGGCGCGTAGAGATAGTGGTCGAAGTAGTGCTTCCAGTCGCATTCGCTCAGCGAGCTGCCGAAGGTGCGCGCACGCGCCGCCGCCATGATCCGGGCGATCTTCTGGTGCGACTGCCAGCGCTCCATGCTCTGGCGGTGCTTGCCACGGTATGCGTCATCCCATGACACGGGATGCTCGCGCGGCACCAGCGGCGCCACCAGCGACTCGACCCACGGATGAGGCGTGCTGTCGCAAAACCACACAGCCGCCGCAGGATTCCCGCCTTCCATACCCACGTAGGATGCGAAATACGCATCCAGCTGCTCTCGCGAAAATACCGTCTTCTGTTCTATTTCCATTGCCTCTACCGCTTGGTGGAGTTGAAGATGCCCACACGCAGAGGCAATACTCACCTGTACGACGTGAAGGGCAAGGAGACGCCCCGAATGCATCGGCAAATCTCTAATAGAACCTGGAGACAATCCGCTGACCGGGAAGCAGAGCCGCGCCGGCGATCCGGCACCTCCCATCCCGCTTCGTACCGGGGGAGCAGCCAGCCCGACGCAATGCCTGCCCCGACGGATTTGACCTTCCTGCAACCAATCTGGACCAGTCTTTCCCCATGGAAAACCTCTCCGGCGCCAATACCATACGACCCGCGTGCCGCCGGATGCCGCCCCAAGGAAACCTGATCGCGTTTGCGCGAAACACTAACTAGGCGGACCGAGATTTTGCGCGAGAATCTTTCGATGCGCGCCCCCCTTTGGAGGGATTCGTTGTACTCATTTATCCCTTCTTGAGCAGGGTAACAACCAGCGCGGACCTTGCGTGCATGCGCATGCGGGGAAAGGCAATCGCCTAAAAGGATGAGGCCGCCGACACCAGCGCGCGCAGGCGAATTTCGCTACAGTCACGCCCGCGCGCGAGCCCCTCCGGCAACGCCGCGGGCAAGATACTGCGCTGGCGCGACGCGTCGGCCACGTCATGGACCTGGAGGTGACGCACGACAAACCTGACGGTTCCCTTTCACGACGCCATCGACCGCCACCTGGCCGGCGACATGCTCTTCACCGACTGCCGCCGCAGCGCAGCCTCGCGCGCATCTCCATCGATGCCATGCGGCACCACGCGCCGCAAAGACGCAAGATAAGCGTCGAGCCGCTTGCGGGTGAAGCGGGTGAATGCGTGCCAGATCATCGTGCTGATGAATGCCGTGGCAGCCGCCACGGGCCACCATCGCCGGGGCGCCTGCGCGCAATGCCGGCATGCGCGGCGTAGCCCGCTCCCGCCGCGGCGCTCGACCGTGCGTCTCAAAAAAACGCGGCCGGCGCGCACACGCGCCGCCGATCCCCACGCGTTCCCTTCTCATGCAGGGTACCGGTAGGTTTCGCTGCACCGCATTATCCGCACCAATGCAGAGACAGAAGCATGCCGCCGCGGCCAGCGCCGCCGGCCAGGCACGAAGCGTTGCAACTCCAATGGGCAGTCTGCAAAGGACGCCGCAGGTGGCTCAGGTCAGCCACCGCGCCACACCCGCCATGGAGTGACTGCCGCGGAAGCAGTCCAGCACGACTTTGCCTCTGTCTCGCCGCGGCCACGCCGCGGCACTGTGCATGGCACCGGCACGACCGGCTGCCACACAAGGTCAATTTCCAGCGGGGGGAAAAGCACGGCGCATGCGGGCGCCTGCTACGCGAACACTTCGGGGGGAATCATGGGAGTCTATCGCGACATGTTTGCCAGGCATCACGATCAGTTGGCACTGATGGTGCGCCTGTTCGATGTCGGTGCCATCTGGATCGCCGGCTACGTCGCCGCCGAACTTCGCTTCCCGGCCGATCCCGGGGCGGCGGCACCGATTCACCAGTTCATCCAGTACTTCGGCTGCGCGGTCGCGTTCATCGTGCTGCCCGGCTTCGACCTCTACGCCTCATGGCGCGGACGCAGCTTCGCCGCGCTGGCCACGCGCCTGGTTGCCGCGTGGACCCTGGTCTGGCTCATCAGCCTGCTGCTGTGCTACTTCATGCATCAGATCGATGCCCTGTCGCGCCTGTGGATGATCTACTGGTACGCGCTCTCGCTGGCCGGCCTGTTCCTCCTGCACCTCGCCACCCGCTCCATGCTCAGCATGGTGCGCGGTGCCGGCATCAACCACAAGCGCGTGCTGATCGTCGGCTACGGCCGCACCGGCCAGGAGATGTATCAGCGCGCCACCGCCAGCCACCGCACCGGCTACAAGGTCAGCGGCATCTACGCGCCCGAGGGCGAAACCACGCCCGAAGGCCGCCCGCGCATCAAGGACAGTGCGGAGATCGCCGAGTTCTCGCGCGCGCACGGCATCGACGAGATCTGGCTCACGCTGCCCCTCTCCGAATCCCGCCGCATGCAGGAGATCGCCTTCTCCCTGCGCAACGACTTCATCGACATCAAGTGGATGCCCAGCGTGCTGGACTTCGACCTGCTCAACCACAACGTCGGCAACTTCCTCGGCATGCCCGCGGTGGAAATGAACCGCCCGCCCTCGCTCGGCGTGCGCGGCGCCGTCAAGGCCGTGTTCGACCGCACCTTCGCCGCCCTCGTCCTGCTCGCCCTCTCGCCGCTGTTCGCCGTGATCGGCATCCTGATCAAGCGCGGCTCGCCCGGCCCCGTCTTCTTCAAGCAGGAACGCCTCGGCATGGACGGCCGCGTGATCCACGTCTACAAGTTCCGCAGCATGAAGATGCACGCCGAGCACGGCACCGTCACCCAGGCCACCAAGGGCGACAA
Organism: Cupriavidus sp. WS; assembly: GCF_000395345.1. NCBI lineage: Bacteria > Pseudomonadati > Pseudomonadota > Betaproteobacteria > Burkholderiales > Burkholderiaceae > Cupriavidus > Cupriavidus sp. WS. The sequence continues at coordinate 4,282 of NZ_AQPL01000061.1, forward strand.
CCGCATCACGCCCATCGGCGCGTTCCTGCGCCGCACCAGCCTGGACGAGCTGCCGCAGTTCATCAACGTGCTGCGCGGCGAGATGAGCGTGGTGGGACCGCGGCCGCATGCGATGGCCCACAACAACATCTACAAGGAACAGCTCGACTTCTACATGCTGCGGCACCGCGTGAAGCCCGGCATCACCGGATGGGCGCAGATCAACGGCTATCGCGGCGAGACCGACACGCTGGACAAGATGGCCAAGCGGGTCGAGCACGACATCTTCTACATCCGCAACTGGTCGTTCTGGATGGACCTGCGGATCATCTTCTGGACGGCGTTCAAGGGGTGGACTGGGCAGAATGCGTATTGAACCGTCGCGCCCGGGCAGCAACGCCGCGACGCTGTTCTCGCCCACGGGCAGGCTCTGGCTCGCGGCCGCCGCCGTGTTCTACCTGACCATGCTGGTGGTGGGCAACCTCCCCGGCAAGGCACAGGCGCTCAACCAGGAATTCGGCGACAAGGTCATGCACCTGAGCGCCTATGCCTGCCTGGGCGCCGCCATCCATCTGGCTTTCTCCCGGCACAAGGCCGTCATCACGCTGGCGGGCATTGCCGTGCTGGGCGGCCTCGATGAAGTCATCCAATCGTTCTTTCCGTACCGCTCGTCCGACCTGGCAGATCTGCTCACGGACCTGACGGCTGCCGTACTCGCCATCGCCGTGCTTTCGCTGGCCACCTCGCTGGCGAAGGCCAGGGTGCGCAAAGACGCAGGCGATTCAAATCGATCTCTACCTCCCTTCGACACGCGCTCATGAAAATCACCATCATCGGTAGTGGCTATGTAGGCCTGGTCACCGGCACCTGCCTGGCCGAGCTTGGCAACGACGTACTATGCCTGGACCTGGACGCCACCAAGATCGGCATGCTCAACGCCGGCGAAGTCCCCATCTACGAGCCTGGCCTGAAGGAGCTGATCGAGCGCAATCATGCCGCCGGCCGGCTGCGCTTCACCAGCGACATCGAGGCCAGCGTGCAGTTCGGCGACGTCCAGTTCATCGCCGTCGGCACGCCCCCGGACGAGGACGGCTCGGCCGACCTGCGCTACGTGGTATCCGCCGCCCGCAACATCGGCCGCTACATGACCTCGCCCAAGATCGTGGTGGACAAATCCACCGTGCCCGTGGGCACCGGCGCCAGGGTCCGTCAGGCCATCCAGGCCCAGCTGGACGAACGCTGCCTGCCGGCGCTGGAGTTCGCCGTGGTGTCCAACCCCGAGTTCCTCAAGGAAGGCGCCGCCATCGAAGACTTCATGCGGCCCGACCGCATCGTCATCGGCACCGAGCCCGGCACTGCCGGACAGCGCGCCCGCGAAGCCATGCGCACCCTGTACGCGCCGTTCACGCGCAACCACGACCGCATCCTCAACATGGACATCGCGTCGGCCGAGTTCACCAAGTACGCCGCCAACGCCATGCTCGCCACGCGCATCTCGTTCATGAACGAGCTGGCCAACCTCGCCGACGCGGTGGGCGCGGACATCGAACTGGTGCGCCAGGGCATCGGCTCCGACCCGCGGATCGGCTACAGCTTTCTGTATGCCGGCACTGGCTACGGCGGCTCCTGCTTTCCGAAAGACGTACAGGCGCTGGAGCGCACCGCGGCGGAATACGGCCAGACGCCGCGCATCCTGGCCGCGGTGGAAGCGGTCAACCACGAGCAGAAGCGTGTGCTGGTGCGCAAGATCGTCGCGCACTACGGCGAAGACCTGAGCGGGCTGACGTTCGCGCTGTGGGGGCTGGCGTTCAAGCCGAATACCGACGACATGCGGGCCGCGCCGAGCCGGGTGGTGATCAAGGAACTGCTGGCGCGCGGGGCCAGCGTGCGGGCATTCGATCCGGTGGCGATGGAGGAGGCCAGGAAGGCTGTCTCCAGCGACTTGGCCGACGAACCCGCCGCCAAGACACGACTGCATTTTGTACCGGATCAGGCCACAGCCTTACAAGATGCGGACGCGCTCATTGTGGTAACCGAATGGAAGTCCTTCCGCTCGCCAGATTTTATCGCCGTCGCCGCAGCCCTACGTGAGCCGGTAATCTTTGATGGTCGGAATCTTTACGAGCCAGAGGAATTGAGGCAACTCGGCTTCATATACCACGCAATCGGTAGGGGCGATAATTATCAGCGAGAAGCATTGATAAAGAAAATGCTGACTTCGGCATAGATTCGATCTCGACGCTTATACCGCTCCTTTACTCCAGCACCGTCGCAATCCACAATAAAATTCAATAATTTTAACTTCAAAATATCATGAAAATCGCGATCGTCCATGATTGGTTTGTCGTATACGGCGGAGCGGAACGGGTTATTGAGCAAATGTTAATTTGCTTCCCTCAAGCCGATGTTTTTAGCATCGTCGATCATATTCCACCCAACGACCGTGGATTCCTCCAAGGAAGGTCAATAGCGACAAGTTTTGTACAAAAACTTCCATTCTCAAAAAGTAAATATCGCAGCTATTTACCACTGATGCCTCTTGCGATCGAGCAATTTGATTTATCTCCCTACGATATCGTCATCACAAGCTCGCATGCGGTAGCAAAGGGGGTGATTACCGGCCCGGATCAACTGCATATCAGCTACGTTCACTCACCGATGAGATACGCATGGGACCTACAACATCAATATCTTCGCGAAGCCGGACTTGACAGTGGAATAAAAGGATGGCTTGCCAAATATATACTTCATCGACTCCGGATTTGGGATTACAGAACCGCAAATGGCGTCGATTATTTTGTCGCCAACTCGAATTTTATCGCAAGGCGAATAAAGAAAGTATACGGAAGAGAGGCAGACGTTATCTACCCTCCCGTAAACGTTGAATCATTTTCTGTCAGCGATAAGAAAGAGAATTTTTACCTAGTTGCATCTCGCCTAGTTCCCTACAAGAGAGTCGATCTAATAGTAGAGGCCTTCTCAACAATGCCGGACCTGAAACTCAAAGTTATCGGCACAGGACCTGATTTAAATAAAGTTATTTCAAGATCCGCACCAAATATAGAAATATTGGGATATCAGCCATTCTCAGAACTTAAATCCGCCATGCAATCTGCAAACGCCTTCGTATTTGCAGCAGAAGAAGATTTCGGGATTGCGCCTGTGGAAGCCCTAGCCAGCGGAACTCCTGTCATTGCCTTTGGCAAGGGAGGCGTTCTGGAAACTGTCTCCGGAAACGGCCATTTCCCTACAGGTATTCTATTTGATAGTCAAACACCGGAAGCAATCTGCGCCGCAGTCCGAAGCTTCGAGGAAAACAAATCGAAGTATAAATCAAGAAATTGCCGAATTAGATCCGAACTATTTTCCTCAGAAATATTCAGATCAACGTTCAAAAATTATGTAGCCACTCGTTGGGATAAATTTACCGACAATAATTACCCCCCCCATGAAACTGGATCCACTACTTTTGATTCTCTCACAAAAGCAGCTTAAAAGTACAACGCACCGTCAGAATTGAATATACAACAAGACCTGCAACTCTCTGAGTTCCAGGTCTTAGTCTTTCCCCTGAGCTACCTTACCTCTCTACAGAAATTTGGCACAACCATCAATCTCCCTCTATCATTTTATTAAAAAATCAAAGTCTATCGCAAAAAGTAATTTCCAATACTACTCTTCGATAAGCGCCATCATCTTTTCGGTACGGATCTCATACGTATGTTCTCTCGCTGCCGCCAAGCGCTCTTCCAGCGCCACCACATCACCGGATAACGCTCGCTCCACCTCCATGATGAACGCTCTTGAATTATCGGCTAGCGATGCAACACCAGCATAGGCCGCAAGCGCATGAAGTCTGGTGGACACCACCGGTTTCCCCGCCGCAAGGTATTCGAAGAACTTCATAGGAAACATACCCTGCGTATACTCATTGCGGCGACTCGGTAAAATCGCCACATCCAAACCCTTCAAATATGCAGGCAAGAGCTGGTAATTCCGTGCGCCCAAAAGGTGAATATTTTGGCACTCCACCAGAGCAGAGGAGTCCGTCCACGGATCACCTTCCCCGACCTTCCCTATCAAAACAATCGACCACTCTGGATGGGTTCTCGCCATCTCGCATATCATCTCAAGATCGAGCTTATAGCCACTAATAGCTCCAATAAATCCCACTCTCGGTGATGGGATCGATACTAGATCGATCGGAATCTCAGTACTGTCTTCCAGAGCCTGTGAGAAATGATTAAAATCCGCAACATTGGAAAAATAATGACAGTTCCTATTCCACATCTTCCGCGTTTCGAGAAGATGCTCAGCAGTTACAAAGCATATATCCGCCATTTCCGTCAACTCTCGCTCCGCCATCTCGATCTCTTTCGATGGCATACCAGGCTGTGCCTTAATTTCATCTACGCAGTGGTAGATTAATTTTTTGAAACTTCTCGCCTGAAATAATCGGCAAGTCATGGGATTATAGGCCCAAAGAATATCCCTCTTCATACTCAGATGCGTCATGCATGCCATCAATCCCACGCGAAGTAGCAATCGATTGATCAGCCGCACCAAACTACTCCCTTGGAATGGAATAACTATTGGCGACCACACCCATATATTTTCGCGAACTTGACGAACTCCTTTTAAACTCCTACCCAGCCGAATTAGGATCCGCCGAAAATCTTGGCCGCTTACGGATGGCCTTCTTAGCCCAAGAGAATCTATATAAAGAACTCTATTTCCGCGCTTCCCTAACTCCACTGCAACGTGCTGCTTATTTGTCCAAAAAGGATTATCCCAGTCTGCAGTAGAAATCAGAACGATATCTTTCATATTCATGCTGCCGCTCCTCTTATGTGCCGAATAAATAGCGACAGATCACGCCTTAAAATCGGTATAAATACAATTACCCCAATCCAATAGGCAAAAAATAGAACGACTGCCGCAATTAGACCTTGCCACCCAACAGTTGGCACGGAACGCCCTAGCAAAACATACACCACCGCAGCCACGCTAAAACACGCTGCACGTCGAATAAATAGATCTGCCAATTTCATGCGCCAACAACAACAAGCCAGGATGACGATACCGTAAGCACAGTTTCCGAGCCCCAATACAACGGGACCAATTAATTGGTAGAGACCTACATTAATTACGGTATTTGCAAGCAACCCTGCTGCCATAAAAATAAAAACCTCTCGGTTTCTGAACCGTGCATTCATAACCTTAATCAGCACATAACTGATAACCTGAGCCCAAAATCCCGCTGCGCAACCAACGAGGATCACTCCGGTTAATTTGGTAGATCCGCTATCGAATGCACCTCTCTCATAAACGAGGGAAATCAATAATTTTGAATTAACTGCCAAGGCTATCGATAGCGGCACGGTCGCCAAGAGCAATAATGGTATTATCTTATTCAACGTGAAGTTCAATTGCTCGTCACTCATACGTCCAATCGTGGCTAAGCCCGCTAGCCCAACTGGCACCGCCAACAGGAGGACACCTGTGTCTGTAATAAAACGTGCGTAGTCCAACGCGGCTACGGTATCCGTTCCAAGCAGCGAGGCGACGGCACGCTCAGCAACAATATTCCCCTGTAGCAAGAGTGGGAGCAACAGAAGAGGCTTCATGACCCGCCAAAACTCATGGCCGATATCTTTTGCTCTCACTCGTGTCAGGCTCAGTGGGCGTGAAATCCAATCTCGTCGACAGACTCGCGCCGCTCCCCAAATTGCATAGAAAAGGTATGCAAGTGTGAAACCCCAAGCCAGCCAAACAACCTCCTTCCGAACGAATGCCAAGACGGTGCCCAGAATCATTCCCACGCTCTGCACCGTGGCTCGCACGGACGCCAGTCTGTACTCGCCGTTCGCCATCTCTAAGTAGGAAAATAGTCCCCCAACCACATAGAACGGTACCCCTGCGCTCATCACTCTGACAAACAGTACCGCATAAGCTTTGGTTCCCTCATCAAACCCTGGTGCGATCAAGCTGATCCAAAGCGGTGCTCCCGCAAACAAGAAAAGCGCCACCATCACTGATACTGCAGACATTGCAATCGACACTAATAGGAATAGGCTTTGCGCATAGCCATCATTGCGCGCTGTGTATCGACCATAGAGAGGAAGAAATCCAGCCGAGAGGCTGTCCGCTGTAAAAAAATTTACAGGAACAAGGGTAGCCACTTGCGCCACTCGCAGAGCGGCAGTCGCAGCTGATGTGCCAAACAGCGCAGCAAGCAGCATCTCCCGCCCAGCTCCTGCGAGCTTACCTAGCAGTGATCCAGAGAAGAGTTTTAGTGCACCCCTAAGCATTTTTGGCTTCCACAGATGCAACTCCTCTTAATTCCCCGAATAATGCCAAGTATTTATCCACACAATATGCGAGGCTTTGGCTATCGGGTAAAGAAACCCCACCATCATTACTCATCTGCAAGGCTGTCCTGAGTGCATCGGCAACGGCTGCCGCATCCCTCGGCGGTGCAAACAATAATCTCTCACTCGGCTGAAATGTCGCCTTGAGATGTGCCGACATCACGATCGGTATGCCAACCGCCTGTGCTTCCAGAACATTAAGCGGCATTCCCTCCCGATGAGTCGTCGTAAACAGCATGGCATCGCTAGCCTGTAGATACGGAGCCAGCTCACGCCGTGCAACGTTCCCCGTAAAATGCACTAGATTACGCACGCCGAGCTCCTCGGCAAGCTGCTCTAAACTTTCCCTTTCTGGTCCATCACCAACAATTAGGTAGCGAGTATTCCCTTCATAATCCTCCGCAACCATACGTGCAAATGCAGCAAGGGAGAGCTCACCGCCTTTCTGCCGGTGCAAGCGCCCCACTGAGACTACCACACGCATATTATCGCTCCAACCCAATTTCCGTCGGCATTGAATTCGTGCTTCTAGATTGGGGCGAAATAGCAATGTATCGATACCATTTTTGATCGTACATACTTGCGATCGTCGAACGGAGAGATTAATTGGCAAGCGGTGAAAGCTCTTAGTAACGGCATCCCCGACAGTCACAATTGCATCGAAGTGACGATAGGCCATCATGTCTTTTGGAATCCATACAAGATTCACCACTGACTTCAACATTGATAATGGCCGCCCTGTTCGCCATCGAGAAAGGAACTCCGCTACCGAGCTTCCGTGCGCTTGCAGTATCAGTGGAGTCCCCCTCAGGACACTACGATTCCTTAGCAAACCATAGGCTCCGGCGCTAATACTCAGGATACCGTCACAATTGTTAGCAAATTCACGTTCGAAGATGGCCCTTGACCCATCCCACCAGCGTGCTCCGTATCTACGCCAATCGGCGCCGTCCACTGTAATAACGGTCACCCCGCTGTCCTCAAAAAAAGAAGGATAGCCAGATATTTTTGCTGTAATCACAGTGACGTCGTGCCCGCGTGCTGCAAACATACGTGCGACATCCCAGGCAACTTCCTGCATACCGCCGATACTATGCATTGGCAGCGCCCGTGTGAACATGACAAATCTCTTCTTCGCTCTCACATCCACCTCATGTAGCTATAACGTTGCGCATCGCACTGGCATATCTAACTCAGCCTTAACGGCAGACAGATAAAGTCATAGCAACAGAGTCTCATAGAGAATTTCGAGCTTAGCAGCCTGCCTTCGAATATCGAACTTAGACTCCACCATTGCCCTTGCAGCTCGCCCCATCTGGGCCCGTACCGCAGGGCTACTCAGCATTCTTCGTATGCCCTCGGCCAATGCCGCCACATCTCGTTCCGGCACTAAATATCCAGTCTCACCGTCAATCACAACCTCCGGAATTCCTCCATGTCTTGTTCCGATGAGCGGCACTCCGAGTGCTGCAGCCTCCAGCAAAACCATACCTAGTCCTTCTGCATCCCCAGACCTAGCAGTAACACTAGGGAGCACGAACAGCGCAGCACTTCGCATTTCGGAAAGAACTACCTCATGGGACTGAGCACCTTTAAAAATGACTTTTCTTACTACTCCCAATGAGCAAGCCAGATTCTCTAGTGAAGATCTAAGAGGTCCATCCCCTATAATGACCAAAATTAAATCCGGAAACATATCCGAGATTTTAGAAAATGCCCTCAATAAATATTCAGTTCCTTTCTTCTCAACTAGCCGAGCAACATGAAGTATAACGAATTTCTCATCTCCTGCTTCGCGAGGAATTATCGCACCGACATCTATTCCTATATAATGCACATGAACTTTTTCGGATGGAAATCCGATATCCAAAACCTTATTCTTTATATATTCCGACACACATAGAAACATCGCTCCTCGCCTCATCAATCTCCTCCTAAATATGGCGTAATTAATCAAAGATGGAGACTTAGATTTTAAAAGAGAACATAAGTTTGTTGTGGCATCGAATCCATGGAATGTCGTAACAAGAGGAACACCCAATTTCTCGGCTATCGGCAGAGCATACACTCCCTCCACACCAAAATGAGCATGAATTATGTTCGGCTTAATACCGCTCATTTTCTTGATAAATTCCCCAGGATCACGAGTAATTAAATTCCAAATTCGGCTGATCTTATTCTTCTTTGCGTCATTGTCTTCGAGAGTCAACGATATCGCACCATATGGAGCTAGCCCATAACGCCTAACACCCAAATAAACGGGAACGAATTTTTCCGTGCTACTTGCTTGCTGAACAATAAATGGCTCAGACACCTTGAAAAGCTGATGCCTATAAACTATTGATATCAATTTATTCATTTACCCGCCCCTACTTCTTTGAACCCGAAGAAGCTCATTATTGAGAACACAAACAGGGCCAACGATATAACCGGAGCAACAGCACCGAATGCCCCTCTCAATAAAATGAATAGAAATGATATCAATATTATCGATACGCCATACCAAGTAACACCAGACCAAGCCACCCCGCCAGCATAGATTCGATCCGCGAAACTAAGCAGGCGTCCAAAAAAAAACGCACCTACGGCGAGAAACAACCAACTCCCAGAATAAAATATCTCAATCGGTAATGGCGCACTCAAATTATTATATTGATATCCAACATAGTCAGCACTCAATGCACCCAAATGCAGTGGCTTGTCTAGCCAGATAAATCTAGGAACAAAAAATGCCATCCCGCCCAAGAAATTCAACCCTAGGGAGACACCACTATCACTAACGTAACTATAGCCATTTGCAATCATCAAAAACGAATCAAAATCGACATGGCTTTTTATATAATCGAAAGCATCACCGCCCAGCTCATATGACCCGCTACCGATCGTCTTAGACCAAGGGAATACGAAATACAGGAATAGTGGCGACAATATGAATAATATTACATTACTCACTCTACTCCTCAACCATCCAACAGTCATCAATATAGCAATTGTCATCCCCAAGAAATGAAACCTGGGGCTTGATTGCGGACCATTGACCACTATATTAATTATAACCAAAGCCCCCAATAGACTCTTATGTAGCAATGCTTTCCAACCAACTGGTTTTATAAAAAAATTAACGATCAACTCTACAAGCAATGCCGAAAATATTCCAAATTTTGACGCCGCATACAGCATCGCTAGGTCAGCATCCGAATCGTAAATTACATCTCCAACCGCGCCTCTACCATCAAAGAAATTTTGAATTCCGACAGTCTTAATCATAACCAATACCGGGATAAAAGAAATTAACACCATAATCACAAGAAATACGTTATTAATCCCCCAACTTCTCTCCAATATATATCTATACCTCCCTCGCCTAAATGAATACCCAGCAGAGAAGAATATTCCATAGATAAATATTATGAATGAGGCGGCCAAAACAGATGTGAGATCTGGGTAACGCTCACCAAGCCACGGAAAATAATGATAATTCAGTTGAACTATTGCCGGCACACTCATAAAAAATACGAAAAATATCGTATGAAGAGTCAAGCCTGCTATTTTTCCATATTTTGCTAGATGGTATCCCCACGTCCCCATGCAAACAAGGGCGGAAATAAATACCACCAAGATCGAGATTAGAACCATTTCTGTAAATTATTTATTAATACAATTCCCGCCATCTAATCTCGCCTCTAGCTCACATAGCGAGGCGATCCCCCTTTCACGAGAACCACAGATAAATCTACTGCGTCACGACGTTCGACGATACACGCCCGTATGAATCATCGAGCCGCACTATGTCATCCTCACCAAGATAGCTACCGCTTTGCACTTCGATCAGTTCAAGGGGAACACTGCCGGGGTTTTCCAGCCGGTGGACAGTGCCCAGCGGAATGTAGCTGGACTGGTTTTCGCTGAGCAGGAACGTGTCGTTGCCGCATGTCACGCGGGCCGTGCCCTTGACCACGATCCAGTGTTCGGCACGGTGGTAGTGCATCTGCATGGAGAGCTTTGCGCCAGGCTTCACCGTAATGCGCTTGACCTGGTAGCGCTGCCCTTCGTCAACGGCGTCATAGCTGCCCCACGGGCGATAGACCTTGCGGTGATCGGCGGCTTCGCTGCGGCCCTGCTTGCGCACCATATCCACCAGGACCTTCACATCCTGGCACTGGTCCTTGTGCACCACCAGCACGGCATCCGGCGTCTCGATCACCATCACGTCTTCCACACCGGCCACGGCAACCAGGCGATGAGATGCGTGGACCAGACAATCCTTGGCGTTATGCGTCAGCACGTCGCCCACGGTGACATTGCCGCCTTCCTGCTTGGCACCAAGTTCCCAGACCGCATCCCATGCACCCACGTCACTCCACTCGGTGGCAAACGGCACCATCTGCGCACGGCTGGTGTGCTCCATGACGGCATAGTCGATGGAGTTGCTCGGGCAACGCGCGAATGCCGCTTCATCGAGGCGGAAGAAATCGAGGTCCTTCTGCCCGAGGTTGACGGATTCCTGCACCGCGCGAAGGATCTCCGGCGAGAAGGACTCCAGTTCAGCCAGGAATGCGGAGGCCCGGAACAGGAAAATGCCGCTGTTCCAGAAGTAACCACCCTCGGCCAGAAACTCGCTGGCGCGGACCTGCGACGGCTTCTCTTCGAAACAGGCAACGTCGAAGCTCCATTGCGTGCAGCTCGCACCCGCCTTGATGTATCCATATCCGGTGGCCGGAGCCGTCGGTGCGATGCCGAAGGTGACCAGTGCTCCGGTTTGCGCGGCCGCCATGCCTTGCTTCACGATGTCCGCGAATGCGGATGCATCCCGGATCAGATGGTCCGACGGCAGCACCAGCATCAGCGGGTCCTGGCCAGCCGCGAGTGCATACAGCGCCGCCGCGGCCGCGGCCGGCGCCGTGTTCCGCGCATGCGGCTCGAGGATGAAAGCGGCGTCGCTGCTCCCGATCTCCCTGGCCTGCTCGGCCACCATGAAGCGATGTGCGTGGCTGGTGACGAGCAGCGGTGTCCCGACCCCGTGAATCTCCCTGATGCGCAGCAATGTGTCCTGCAGCAACGAACGGTTGCCCAGCAGGTTGAGAAATTGCTTTGGATAGCCCTCGCGCGACAACGGCCAGAGGCGGGTTCCCGAACCACCGCACAAGACAACGGGAATGATCACAGCAGGCTCTTCCATCTGACTTCTCCTTGTGCCAATTCAACCTTCAGTCAGCCCATTTCCCGTCAGCACGACGAGACAGGGCACGCCGCCAGACGGCGGCGGCTTACCCCTGCAATTGGAGAAATCCCCTGAATGCCCGATTGCGTTGCCACAATCGCGGCGCTCACGGAGTGACCGGTGGAAAGGCGGTAGCCAGACGCGTCCACGACTCTGTGCTTACTACCCCGTCACGCGAAATTCGCCGGCTTCGTCGAGCTGGCTGGTATATGGCCGGTCAGTGCCGGCTTAGCCGCCGGTACGATCGTCCGGCGTTGACCCTATCCCTGCTTGTTCAGATGACGCGCCCGGCGTACTTCATTTGCCTCCGGCCGTGATCTGCGGCGGTGTCACATCCGGTGCGTAACCGTAGTAGGCATACCGGTAGCGCCCGTATTTCGATCCATAGCCATACCGATATGCGTTCGGGTCCAGGCCGTTGAAGACCACGCCACTGACGTCGGCATTGGCTTGTCGCAGTTGTTTGGCGGATTCAGCCACCTCGCCAATGGTCGTCTTCTCGAACCGGGTCACTAGGAACACGGTGCCGCAGCGTGCGGCCAGCACCGCCGTATCCGAGACGGCCAGCACTGGAGGCGTGTCGATCAGCACGAGGTCATACCGCTCGCCAATGTCCTGAAGCAGCATCTCCATGCGTTCATTGAGTAACAGTTCGGCCGGATTCGGCGGCAGGCTGCCTGTGCTCAGGAAGTCCAGGTTCTCGAACACGTCACAATGCACCGCCTCGCTGAGACTCACGTTTCCGATCAGGACATCGGATAGGCCGTTATTGCGATCCTTGCCGAAGTACTGGTTCAAGTGGCCTTTGCGCATATCCGCGTCGATCAGCAGAACACGCTTTCCGCCTGTCGCCATCACGACGGCGAGGTTGGCCGAAATGAAGGATTTGCCAACACCCGGCGTCGGGCCCGTTAGCAGTACGCGATTGTTGTCCGCATCAAGCATGGCGAATTGCAGGGCGGTGCGCAGGCTACGCAGGCTTTCGATGGACGGCTCATTGGGATTCCTGTCCGCCAGTACAAATTTGCCGCGTTTACGCTGGCGAATCTCTTCCGTGAGCAAGGTCTGGGCCGCCGACAGCGGCACGGTTGCGTAAACACTCAGCCCGGTGTGTTGCTCAATGTCCTGCGAATCCGTGATGCCACCATACAGAGCGTTGCGCACGAATGCCGTCACGACGCCAGCCAAGAGACCGAGGATGGCGGCCAGAGCGATAGTCAGGGCCTTCTTTGGCTTGATGGGTTGCTCGGGAACCGGTGCGTTGTCCAGCAGGCGAACGTTGCCGACCTTGCCCGCCTTGACGAGTCTGAGTTGCTGCATGTTGTTCAGCAGGCCGACGTACAGGTCATTGTTCACCTGCACATCGCGCATGAGCCGCAGGGTGTCCTGCTCCACATCGGGAAAGGTCTTCATGCGTGCCGCCATCGCCCCCATCTTGGCGGTCAGGGTCGCGATCTGCTGATCCAATGCCTGCACCCCGGGATGCGATGACGTAAAGCGCGTCAGCAACTCGGTACGCTTCTGCCTCAGATCGAGCAGTGTCGTCTCCGCGGCAACGCTTTCCTGCAGGAACGCCTTGCCTTCCTCGCTGAGATTGAACGTATTGCGCTTGTTGCGCATCTCGTTGTACTTCACTTCCGCACGTTCCAGCTCGGACTTGAGCTGCGGCAGAAGATCGCCCAGGAACGCGAGGGATTTCTCTGCCTCGGCAGCCTTGCGCTTGATGTTCTGGGCGACGTATTCCTCGCCGATCTGGTTCAGGATGCCCGCAGTGAGCTTGGCGTCGATACCGTCGAGCGAGGCACCAATGATGCCGCTCTGCTTGCCCTTCTCCGCGATCTTGAGGTCGTCCTGGAGTTTCTCGACCGTCCGCAGATGGGAGTCTCGCACGAGCTTGAACTCAATGCCGGGCTTAGCCTTGAGATTCGTCACCAGCAGCGCAATGTCGCCCACGCTCTGCGACGCGGACAAGGGTTGTCCCACCCGGCCTTCAAGCGGGGCATCGAGACTGCTTTGCTCCAGCCGGTACCGCCCGTCCCCAAGCGCCGTGAGCTTGAATTTCTCGCCCTCCAGGGATTCGGGTACGTCGAACTGCTCGACGCTGATCGACTCCTTGGCCCATGCGAACCCGCCGAACCCGAACAGGCCAGGCTCGGAAAGTCCCTTGGCGCGGCTGGCAATCCACGCGCCGAAGAAGGGAAAGTAGTTTGGCTTCGCCAGAATGTAGAGCCGCAGATTATCGACGGCCTTGGCCACGACCATCCGCGAGCGGAGGATCTCGATTTCCGCGGTCGCTTGCGTCTTGACGTCGAACAGGGTCGACACATCGCCCAGCAGACTATTGGCACTGGTGGGACTATCCTCCACCTGCACCAGAATATCCGCCTGGTACACCGGCCGCGCCAGGAACGCATAGGCCACACCCAGCGCCAACACCACGGCGGCGATGGAAAGAATCAACCAACGGCTTGCCAGCAGCACGTCCAGGTAGTGAACGAGATCGATCTCGTCTTTCGGCGGCCCGGCCATAACGACAGGAGGAGGGTTCTGGTTCATAAGCTCTACTACCAATTCTGTTATCGGAGCGCCTGGATGCGGGGTACCCAGGCTTCCACGCCGCGCTGAATCAGTTGCAGCGCGTTCTCGAAGGCGGGACGAGCATCGCGGTACGGATCGGGTACGTCGAATTTGGCGAGTTCGCCCATGCGAAACACCCGCCCCGTGGTGGCCGGATGCAGACGCTGGATGTCTTGCCGCTGCGCGTTGTCCATTACCAGAATCAGATCCGCCGCGGTGGTAATGGGGCGACTGAGTTGTTGGGCGCGGTGAGCTGAAATGTCGATGTTCAGTTCCTGCATCAGCTCGATGGCGTACGGGTCCGCGGGCTGGCCAGTCAGCGCGCAAAGGCCGGCGGAGACGATATGGATACCGGGCAATGCCTGCCTCAGGAGCCCTTCCGCCATGGGGCTCCTGCAGATATTCCCAATGCACACCACGAGTACGGTATTGATCATTTCGCGACGTTCGCGGCGCCAGTAACAAAGTTGCCGCTTGGCAGCAACTGATTGATCACGCGGCTCCAGCGGACCACGCCGGCGGCGTCTACGTAGACGACATCCTTCGGTTTGAGCTCGAAGGATTCAGCCAGGGCCAGCGAGACGGGAGATTTGCCGTCAAGGTGGAATATCTCGGCGTCGCCATCCGCGCTCTTGCGAATGACATAGAGCTCCTTGGCATCCGCTGAGACAGGGTTGAGGCCACCGGCTTCGCCTATGGCCTCATTGAGCGTGAGGCGGCCGTTGCGCGGCAGGATGCTCATGGGGCGAACGACTTCACCGGCCACGAAGACCTTGCTGTCTTCGCGCTGTTCCACGCGAACGATGTCGCCATTGCGCAGCAGAATACGGGAGGGGTCAGTCCCTTTCTGGAGCAGCGCGGGCAAGTTGACGTAGTAGCTCTTGCCGTTGCGCGAGACGCGGATGCGGCTGTTGTCGCCCGTCAGCACGTTGATGCCGCCAGCCCGGTTCAGTGCCTCCACCAGGGTCATGGGCACATCGTCGATATTTTGCGGCCCGGGGGTCTTGACCTCGCCGTCCAGGTAGACGCGTTTGCTGCGGAAGCCAAGAACGCGCACGGTAACCTGAGGCATATTGACGTATGGCATCAGCGACTTGCTGAGTTGGCCGCGGATTTCGTCCGGTGTCCTACCAACGACTTGGACAACGCCCGCATAAGGAAACTGGATGGAGCCCGCTGGGCTCACAACAAAGCCTGGCACATTAGCGGCACCACCGTTGTAATACGGAATATCGTAGGCAGTGCCGATGGTATAGGTCTGGGTCGGAAACACCAGCTCCGGATGGTCCCAGACTACAATGGAAAGGATGTCACCGACACCAACCGTATAGGGCTGTGGCTCTCCATATAGCTCATCCACTCCCGCATTGACCGGCTTCGCAGCCGCCGCCAACGCCCGCACCAGCGCCGGCGTGATCAGCGTGACCTTGGGCACCGATTCCGGATCTTCAGGATCGAGCGGGCGCTGCGGATCGAAGCGCATCCCAGGCGCGAGTGCGCAGGATGCCAGTAACGGGACCATGCCCAGCCACATTACCGTTCTGCCCAGAGGCAGCTTGCTTGAAAGCTTGAACACGACTTGATGATTTCCTTGATACCCGAAATGTCCGCACTGCCCTGCCGTCTCCAGGTGGGCCTTGCTGCGGCAAATCCGCTGGTCCGTCATGACACTCTTGGTGTCTTTCCGCCTCGTTTGCGCTGCTGGCGGATATGGGCCTTGCGGCGGTGGTTTCGCGACGTCTCCCCGCTGTCCGTCTTGCGGTGCACCACCGAAGAAGGACCGGCGAAGTGTATGGCCGCTGGGGGTCAATCTTCAAGGCAATACGGGCGTTTTTAGCGTGTTTTCTATCCCTACTGAAGGGTGGACCCAACAAAGGAGGGGATGCCCCTGAAAGGGGTATTGCGAAAGAATTCGAACCCTAGTGAGGATGGGTCATTGCGTCGTCAGCAGACGCATTTAACCCGATTTGGCGACGTGAATTTCTTTTTGTTCTTCCTGAATTTTTTCTGATTTTATTGTGGCGGAATTTCATTGCGTTTCGGATTATTGTTCTTGCAATGCGGGTACCCTCCTCAGGGAGGGATAGATCAAGCGACGATGCGATGAAGAAGGGGACTTGCGGCAGGAGGTGTGGGCGAATGGCTGATGGCTGACTTCGTTGGGACGCTGCCCCTCTCCCCCGGCCCCTCTCCCGCAAGCGGGAGAGGGGAGACAACAGGCGCCGGCTGTTAGTCGGCTGTTAGTCGGAGGTGTGCTGGTCTCCGGTGTCATGCCGTGCGGCGAGTTCGCTCAGGACGAGTGTCTCGTGGGCGAGGCCGGCGGCCAGGGAAAGCAGATGGTCCTGGATGGCTGGCGCCGGGTCGCTCGCGATGCCGGCGGCTGCGTTGTCGCGGGTGACGGTCAGTAGCGCGTGGAGTTGTGCGGCCCTCTCACCAGCGAGGCTCAACGGGTCTTCGCATGGGGTATGAGCGGTGACGAACATGTCGGCGCCGGTGTGTTCCGCGGTAACGCCATAGCGAGCGTGCTTAGACATGACGTACCCTCCCTTGCCAGACACACGAGCGCATGGCGATGAGAGCATGGTTGGAAAGCGGGAATTGCCCGGGACGGGCGAACAAGATCTTCGGCATGATGATTGCCTCCTGTGAGCGGAACATCAATCCCGCGTCCCCGCTGCTAGTCGGGTGGGCGGGCGCAAGACAGGGTTAGCAGACCGACACAGGATCGGCGAGCCCGAAGACTCTCCCCGCCAAGGCCCGCCCATAAGGGCGTGCAAAGGCAAGACGGACGCAAACGGTCGCCAAAGGCGACCGTCCACCTGTGTCCGGGCTGCTAAACCCGATCGCTGTAATTGCATCTACAGCGACGGTTCCACAGTACCTTGGCCCGGACTCGACGGTAATGTCCCGTTGTCTCATTCGAGCGAATGAAGACGACACGCAGCGCAACATTGTAGCCTCATGCCCGGCACCCCATGTCTCGCGCCGATTTCCCGGGCTTCCGATCTGGTATCGCAAAGCAAAAAAAGAGGGTGTAGGCGCGGGGAGTGCCTACACCCTATCGGGAATTAGCAAGGGGTCACACTTGCCGGGTTGGATTATTGATGGACGCATGGTTCCACGCTTACCCTGCTTCGGTGGGAGCCACGCTTTGGTGGGGAAAGAAGCGCGATGTCCGCGCCACAGGCGCGGCGGCTTCATCAGCCCGCTTGCCCGCGTTTGCGCGATGCCCCCCAAGGCAGGGTACCGGCGCGCCGCCGCACGAACCAGAATCAGAGCGCGGGCGAAATGATTTCAGGCAGCCGGGCCTGGCGGCGGTACGCCGGCGGCTGGCCTGGCCGATGTTCGAGAGGCGGAACGATGCGCAAGGCGATGACGATTGGCGAAGCGGCTGCGCCGGATGCGCTGGCTTCCGGCGAGGTTTGGGTCGAGGCGCACCTGACCCCGTCGGGCTGGACCTATGGCAGCTACAAGGACCAGGATGCGCATCCGGTGCTGATTCCGCCGCCGCGTGAGTCGCTGCTAACGGTACGGCGGCATTTCGTGGTGGCTGGCACGGCGGCGCCGCGCCGGCTGAGCGAGATCCGCACCACGCGCGCGAATTCGGCCCGCGAGATTGCGCGCCTGCTGGAGGCCTTCGGCGAGCCGCATTTCAATGTGCGGTCGCAACAAGTGCCGCGCGTGCCCAGCCTCGGGCTTTGACGCCGGTGGCCGCGGCCGGGCGGCCGTCCGCCCGAATACCTCTCCAAATACCCCTCCGAATATCCCTCCGTTCATCCTTTTGGCCCCTCCCCTGAGGGCGCATACCGGGTAAAAGCCCGATTGCCGGCATGGCCGCCCGGCCTCAAAATACGGAAATACCATCCTACCGGGCACCTGCGCTGCCCATCTGCCCCTGCGCGCCGGCCTGGCGGTACCCAGACGAAACGAGACCTAGTAAAAACAATGAAAGTTTCGACCACCAATGTCCTCAACGTCCTGGAGCAAGACGAAATCGACGCCGTGCGCGAGCTGACCCGCCGTATCTCGCAGCCGCGCAGCTTCGTGGTGCTGCGCGCGGCCTTCATGCTGTCGGCGGTGGTGGCGGTGCTGTGCTTCGCGGCGAGCAGCTTCCACCTCGAGGATTTCCAGAACGTGGGGATCGGCGCCGCGGTGCTGGGCGCGGTGTTGTTCGTCGTCGGGCGCGTGGTGTTCGGCAACCGCGACGAGGTTGCCGTGCCGGCCGCCGAGCTGAAGGCGCTGCGCGCGCGCTTGCGCCCGGAGATGTTCGCCAGGCTGGAGGAAGTGGCGGGCCGCCTGACGCACGACGGCCCCGGCGATGGCGTGATCCGCGTGCGCACGCTGTGGCTGTTCTTGTCGGAATCGGTGGCCAGCGAGACCTTGCGGCGCCGCGACGCGCGCGGCCCGGCCAGGGAATCGCAGAAGGGCTGACGGCACTGCGTGCATCGGGCGCCGGGGCGCCGCGCGCATTGCGCGCCCGCGGCGTTCAGGGATTTTCGTTCAGGGACTTTTCGTCGCGTTGACCAGGCATTCGGACAGTCTGTCGAAATGGCGCAACGCTTCGGGCGTCAGCCCGAGTTGCTTGCGGCGGGCGTCCTCGGTGTCCGTCAGCATGATCCAGCCTTTCTCGCGCATGGACTTCAGACGGGCGTGCAGGGTGGCGGGCGATCCCAGTTCGCTGCGGGCCATCATGTCCCTGACCGACAGGCGCTGCTGCGCCTGGCTGGTACGCGCGATCAGTTCAAGAATCCGTTCTTCGAGGGGGTCGAGCGCCGGCAGCGAGGGCAAGCCCCGCACTGCTTCGGCCAACTGGAGAAAACGCAGGTAGATGTCTGCCGGCCGCGTCACGACGGCATCCTGCGGGAAACGGAGCGCGGTATCCGGCGCGCGGGATCGACTATCATCAGGCCCTTTTTTTATATGCCCTGGTGCATTTTACGGCAATGCCCCATGTTCGCCTCCAGTTAAGTATGGCCTTCGTCACAATTGTTTTCTTTGTTTTGGCGATGGCACTAAATGAGTGGCTTTTCCAGCATTTGGAATTTGTGCCTGGAATTAATTGGATTTATTTACCGGCGGGCGTCCGGCTGCTATGCACGCTTTTGTTCGGCGCGGCGGGAGCGGCGGGGCTGCTGATTGCCTCGTTGCTGGTCAATGTCTTTTATCTTTTTCCGGACGATCCCGCGCGCGCGGTCATCGGCGCCATCCTGGCGAGCGCGGCGCCGTACCTGGTCTACCGGCTTGCCCGGCATGCGTTCGGCCTGCGGGCGTCGCTGACCAACCTGACGCCGGCGCGGCTGCTGGCGTTCGTGCTGGCATATGCGGTGACGAATCCGCTGCTGCACCACATCTGGTTCGCGCTGCGCGGCAATCGCGCGGCACTGGCGCATGGTTTCCTGGCGATGTTCGTCGGCGACCTGTCCGGCACGCTGATCGTGATCTACGCGATGAAGGCCTTGCTGCGCCTGTGGCCGGCGCGTGCCGCGGGTACGCGAGCGTAGCGCAACAAGCGCGTGCCATGCGCCAGGCCGGTTCCCGGGCCTTACATGAAACCGGCGACGAACCTGCCCAGGGCGGTCTGCAGGACGTCGGAGTTGAGCCCGGAGGCGCCGCTCAGCGGCGGGCACACCAGCAAGGTGGTGGGCCCGTCCACGTAGACCTGGATCAGCTTGCCCTGGTCCGCGGGCTGCAGGACGTGCTGCGTCGGGCAAGTCCCGCCGAAGCCGAAGGCCCGCAGGAAGTCATCGGTGTTGCGCGCGCCCAGGCAGACGATCACCTTGGGCTGCCGCTGCCGGCGCAGCGCGCCGATGGCGCGAAAGCGCATGCCGTCGCGGCAGAGTTCGAGGTAGCGTTCCTGCGGGTTGAGCGCCGGCTGGTTGCCGTAGACGCGGGTCCAGTTCCTGGCGCCGGCCTCGCCGGTGGGCAGCGGGAACAGGGTGAGCTTGAACTCCCGGCCCGCGGGGCCGTAGAGATGCTGTTCGAAGTATTCCTTGGCCTCGCACGGCGCCATGCCGCCCGCGGCGTTGCACACCGCGGCGGCAATGCGCGCGATCTTCTGCTGCGTGGCCCAGCGCGCGAGCAGCTCGCGCTGCCGCAGGCGGAACGCCGCGTCCCACACCAGCGGCGCCGCCACCGGCAGCAGCATGCTGGCCGGCGCAACGGGCTCGCTGTTGGAGCGGACATCGCAAAACCAGAGGCTGGCCGCGGGATTGCCTTCCATGCCCGCGCAGGACCCCAGGTAGGTATCCAGGCAATGGCGCGAGACCGTCACCGCCACGCTGTCCTGCGCCGCTTCGCGCTGCTCGTCTTCCGGCGCGGTGCGCGCCCGGCTGGCGGAAACCCTCGCCTCCCGCCATGCGGATGACTGCATCCACGCCCCCGTTCCGGACCATGCCGGCAGTCCATTTCCCCTGTCGCTCATGCCGCTCCCCAGCAATTGCCCGCACCGTGTGTGTCAGGGCGCCCAGCGCGCGTGGCCCGCTGCGATGGTCGTTTTTGATATAAAAATTATAACAATACGAGCGAGCAGCCATGCGGCATTTCCCTTCCCCTCGCAAGGGGGAGATGACAAAGCGCGCGAGTACGGCTCCGGGCTGCCGCGGACCCCATGCGGCGCGGCAAACGGGAAGACCGCCGGCGCCGCGCGCGGTGGCAACGCGATGCCATTGCGGCGGGTCTTTGGTAGCATAGGCTCCTGCCCCTGCCTGGGATACGCCGCCCACGATGCTTCAGCTTGATCTCAAGACAACGGTCTTCCTTGCATCGATCATGTCGGCCTTGATGTCGGTGGTGCTGCTGTCGGCGTACCGCAGTTTCCCGCGCGGCATCCGCGGCATCGGGGAGTGGGTGGCCGGCTCGCTGGTGCTGGTGGTGGCGCCGACGCTGTTCTGGCTGCGCGACATCGCGCCGGACTGGGTCTCGATCGTGCTGGGCAACGGCCTGCTGCTCGCCGCGGTGGCGCTGTGGACGCTGGGCACGCAGGTCTTCTACGGCCGCCCGCAGGCGCGCGCGCCTGCGGCCGTCGTGGTCGTGCTGGCCACGCTGGCGCTGACGTGGTTTGTCTACGGGCACGAGAGCTACGACGCGCGCGTCACCATCGTGACCCTGGTCATGGGCCTGTTCTTCGGCACGCAGGCGCTGCTGGTGCTGCGCCACGGCGGGCGCGATTTCAGCGCGCGCTTCTTCGGCTTCCTGCTGACGGTGCAGACGCTGGTGGTGCTGGCGCGCTGCGTGGCGAGCCTGTTCTCGGGGCTGGCCGGGCAGAAGCTGTTCGCGTCCGACGACCTGATCCAGGCCATCTACCTGGGTTCCTACACGCTGATGGACCTCGGTCTGTCAGTCGCCTTCATGCTGGTCATCACGCGGCGCCTGCACGTGGAGCTTGACATCCTCTCCAGGACCGATCCGCTCACGCAACTGCTCAACCGCCGCGCGCTCTATGACGCCGGCCAGCGCGAGCTGGAACACATGGCCGGGCATGGCGGCGAGATGGCGCTGCTGCTGATCGACCTGGACCACTTCAAGCACATCAACGACAGCATGGGCCACGCCGAGGGCGACCGCGTGCTGACCGATTTCTCCGCCATGCTCAAGCGCGAGTTGCCGGCCGGCGCGTATCCCGGCCGCTTCGGCGGAGAGGAGTTCCTGGTGCTGCTGCCGCGCACCACCCCGGCGGCAGCGCTGGCGCTGGCCGAGCGCCTGCGGGCAACGTCGTCGCGCTTCTTCGGCAAGCGCGTGACCGACCTGACCATCAGCATCGGCGTAGCGAGCGTGGACAAGGCCGAACGCCGCCTCGACGGCGCCGTCGGGCGGGCCGACCTCGCGCTGTACCGCGCCAAGAGCGCGGGCCGCAACCGGGTGGAGTCGGTGATGGAGGCGGCGGCCTGACAAACGCCGGGAAGCGCGGGCGGGCTCGCGGTAGCTTGCCGCGCCCCTGCGGACTGCCTCCGTTCAGGCGATCCAGTTCTCGAGCCGCAGCCCGCCGATGCGGGAGAACGCCGCGGTGTCGTCCGTGACCAGCACGGCGTCCAGCGCCATCGCGTGCGCGGCGATCAGCATGCCGTTGGCGCCGATCCACTGCCCGCGGCGTTCGAGGTCAGCGCGCAGCAGGCCATAGTGCCGGTCCGCGTCGCCGTCGGGCGGCAGCACCCGCAGGCCGCCCAGGGCCAGGTCGACGCGCTGCGCCCGCGCCCGGCAGCGCGATTCAGCCCGGATGCGGCACACAAGAAAAACGCCCCGGCCGGGGCGTTGGCGCCAGCGCGAAAAACCGCCCGTCAGCGCAGCCACTGCCCCAGCGTCGCCACCGCGATGGTGAGCCCGCCCAGCAGCAGGTTCACCCCCACCGCCCGGCGGATGCGGCCCAGCGCGGCGCCGGCGGCCGGCCAGTCCTGCGCGTCCACGGCGCGGCGCAGCGCGCCGTAGGGGCCGGCGAACACGTAGACGAAGATCGCGATCATGAGCAGGCCGGTGCCGAGCATCAGGTGCCAGTGCGGCGGCGCGGCGGCCATGCCCGCCCGGGCGATCATGATGGCGCCGCTGCCGGCGATGACGGCCACCGCCACCCACACCCAGCCGAGGAAGGTGGCGAACACGGCGCGCCACAGGCGCAGCCGCTGGGGCGGCTCCAGCAGCGCGCCGGCGGCCGGGCGCAGGCAGACGTAGGCGAAGAACATGCCGCCCACCCACAGGGTGACGCCGGCAATGTGGAGGAAGCGCAGGACGGGTTCGAGGCTCATGGGCAGCGGCTTTGGGGGTGGGCGGGGCTAGGCGGGACAGCGCAGGATAGCGCGCCGAGCCGGGACTGTTGGAAGAATGCCGCATTCTAGCCCTGCGCGCGGCCCGCGTGGGCAGGTTGCGTCACCGAAATGGATTACCGGCGCATTTGCATTATCTGGCCCATCTGCCTATCAGGACAGCACAAAGAACCTGCTTTGGGATGAAAGGATGCTACGGGAAGGAACAATTCGAAGTCAGCAGGGATGGAATAATTACACAGTCATTGGACAATGCTGTCGGTATCAGAGACAACAGAACCAAAAAATGCTCTCTGCCCCCTATCATGGGGGAACTGATGGAGGCAATGTCGGCAGATACTTCTTGCTTTCCGACAGCCGCCTGGCTCGATTTGCATCGTAAGCCAGCCTCAGGAGTGCCCGTGGCCAAGATGCAAGACACTTCAATGCCGCTTCTTTGGGTCGATTGCCTAAAAGGTCTAGGGATAGCTGCAGTGGTTGCTGGCCATGTCTTCTCAGGTCTACCCGCACAATTGATTTTCCTTTTTCACATGCCACTGTTCTTTTTTTTAAGTGGATATCTTTTCACGGTTCAGAGGCGACGTGCCGAATACTTCGCTCGCAAAGCTCGACACCTGCTGATCCCATACGTAGCATTCCTTGTGCTACTTGCCCTTCCTCGTGCGCTCAAATTTCTTGTGGCCGACGGCGAGATGGCTGCAATGGAAGAACTAGTGCGCATTTGTATTGGTGGAAGATACTTGGCAGGTGCGACCGGTGTATTCTAGTTCGTTACTTGCTTATTCTTGACTCAGCAAGCAATGAATGTTGTCATGAACAAATGGAGCGAAAAAAAAATCTGGATGGTAGTTTCTGCATGTATGCTTCTTTCGTATGCAAACGC
>NZ_AQPL01000062.1:0-2905 GCF_000395345.1 Cupriavidus sp. WS
CTGCATGTATGCTTCTTTCGTATGCAAACGCCACCTTCCCGCAATATTGGTTTCCATTTAATGCTAATGTAGTGCTTGCAGCGATTCCGTTCTTCTATGTTGGATTTACTGCGCGCTCTCGCCGTTTTCGCCCGCGCGATTTGTCTTTGGCTTCTATTCTGGCATTGGCGGGTGGACTTCTAACCGCCTCCGGACTGGCGCTTCCCTTTGACATGAAATACGCCAACTACGGCATACCAATATTGTCATTCATCGTTGCCATAGGATGCATTGCGGCATCAATTCTGGTCGCGCAGATCCTTACCCCAATCACATTCATCGGAGCGGCCTTTCGTCGCGTAGGATCGTTATCTATGGGAATAATGTTTTTGCATCAGCCCATCCAGTACGCAATACTTAAATCGATCCCCCAATCCGGTGAAGTACTGCGGTTCCTCATCTGCTTCCTTGGATCATATGCGATCTCCGAACTGCTTGATCGCCGCCACTGGACGAGAGTCGTATTCCTTGGGTCTTCCAGCAAACCACGAGACAATTCTGCAGATAGCCAGGTGCCAAGCATTGCAGGATAGTCAATCGCTGGCGCAATTCTATTTTTCGACCAAACCGGAATCACGGGCAATTAAGTAGCGCCACAAGTTTCAACATCACGGCGTTTCCCTGGCCTTCCCCCATTCTCCCGGACACATCAGCTAAGCTGACGTAATCCGGAGAGGATGGAATGAGCAGAACAAGAAGGCACTTCACCGACGAATTCAAACGCGAGGCGGTCCGGCTATGCAACGAGCCGGGTGCTGTCGTAACCCAGATAGCGCGCGACCTTGGCATTGGCGAGAATCTGCTGCGCCGTTGGGTCAAGCTGGAGCGGGTCCGGGCACTGGAGATGGACGCCAGTAAGCCGTTGCGAGCCGAAGCACTTTCAGAGATGTAGCGCTTGCAGCGTGAGTTGAAGCGGGTCACGATGGAGCGTGACATTCTAAGAAAAGCGCTCGGCTACTTCGCGAAGGACCCGGAGTGAAGTACGCCTGGATAGCACGGCAATGCGGTGTCTGGCCGACTCGTGCCATGTGCCGGTTGCTCGGGGTCTCGCATAGCGGCTTCTACGAATGGCTCGGTCGAGCACCGAGCAAACGCTCGCAGGAGAATGTCCGCCTCACGCGACTGGTCCGGGCAAGCTTCGATCTGAGCGACAAGACCTACGGCAGCCCACGCATCTGGCACGACCTGCGTGCAGCGGGCGAACGCTGTGGTGTGAATCGCGTTGCCCGGCTGATGCAACAGGCCAGATTGCAGGCTCGCCAGCGGCGACGGTGCATGCCTGGCGATTCAGGAGCTGCGGCAGCTCAGGGCATTGCGCCCAATCACCTGCAACGCCAGTTTGAAGCCGACGCGCCGAACCAGAAATGGGTTGCCGACTTTACCTATATCTGGACGACGGAAGGCTGGCTGGTCGCTGCCGCCGTGATGGACCTGTACTCGCGCCGCATCGTCGGCTAGTCGATGAGCGATACGATGCATGCGAAGATAGTGGCCGACGCGTTGCTGATGGCGCTCTGGCGCCGAGGGCGACCAGCCAAATTGATACATCACAGCGACTAGGGCAGCCAATACACAAACGAGGACTTCCAGTCGCTACTCAGGCAGGAAGGCATTACCTGTAGCATGAGTCGTCGTGGTGATTGTTGGGACAATGCAGCGATGGAAAGCTTCTTCAGCACCCTGAAGACAGAGCGTGTGAACCGAAGCATCTATTGCACGAGGAACGCGGCGCGGGCCGACGTGTTCGATTACATCGAGCGCTTCTACAATCCGCATCGCCGACATTCAACACTGAACCTCCTTAGCCCGGTTCAGTTCGAGCAACGCATGACGGGCTAACTTACCTGCCCGGGAAAGCAGGGGAAGGTCACCCCTTACCGAGAAGACAGCAGCGACAACCGCCACTTACTGAAAGGTGGTCATTATGTCCGAAATATCTTGGATTGCCCCAATTGCCGAACAGCATACCCACATGGGAGGCCCTGCTGGGCATCAAGGTCGCGTTTCGGAATAACCCAAATTTGCCCTCACTACCCATCTGTCAGCAGAAAGCCAACCCGGTGGTGAAAACATGAAATCAGCCCCTACCTTCCTCAAGATAGCTCGGATAGTCAAAGGTGCCGTCAATCCGACCAGTACCCCAACGATCAGATGGACATAGAGATCATTGATGTGCAGCACCTTGAGCATGAAGATCCTGACGCCGGCCCCCACGAGAATATGCATCAAATAGATATTCATTGATTCCCGGCCAAGTAGGGATAGCCAAAGGAACGATCCAGCACCTAGTCGCATGCTCACATACACAATTGCCAGGATGGTCAAACCTGCAATCGCCAGCGAGATGAGGGCAAAGTGCACACCATATGCAACGCAGCACACTATTCCGATGGCTACCGCCGCCAATACGCAGGCGGTTAGCTTGACATTCTTTAACATGGTCACTGCAAACTGGTCATAGTAACCCCCAAGACAAAAAAATATGCTGTAGCTAAAAACATACTCCATGCTCCTCCAAGATCCAGAGTAAGGGAGCAGGTATACAGCCAAAAATAATGCTAGCGGTAATGATGCTAAGCCACGACGCATTCCCGCTGAGATGTACAGGGTTGCGCAAACAACAGAAACAAAGAACAGACCGTAAAGAAACCAAAACTGCGCCCTCGGAACCCAAAGTATAGACAGCAGGGATAATGGGCTGGCCGGTGTGTTTTTGTACCCGGATAACATAACCTCAACCCCTCCTTGCAGGAGAGACCAGAAGAGGTAGGGATACACGAGCGCGTCCACTTTGCTCGCAACATACCCGCGATAACCTCTGCGCTCTATTGAAGGGAAAAAATAGGACGTGTCAGGAATTTTGTGT
>NZ_AQPL01000063.1:0-8092 GCF_000395345.1 Cupriavidus sp. WS
GCCGCGGGTTCGGGCGTGACCGGGCCCGGCGGCGCGGCCTGCTGGAGCCAGATCTCGCCCGGCTGCGGCGGGGAGCTGCGCGTGCGCGCTGGCGGCTGCCAGACCGGCTGGCGCCGCGCCGACACCGCTTCGATGCCCTTGTGGCGCGGCACGTAATCCACCGCGCCCGGCATGGACGCATGCGTGGCGCCGAGGCGGGCGGCCTCGCGGCTGTCCGGCTCGCGCACGGTGCGCGCGGGCGCGCGTGGCGGCGCGACATCTTCCTCGTCCGGTTCGAGCGCCTGCGGCTTGCGCGAGAACAGGCTGCGCCAGGTCTCGCCGAACACCATCGGCGCGGCCAGCGCGAGCACCCCGAGCATGACCAGCAGGCTGGCGCTCCAGCCAAGCATGCCGGTCAGCAGCCCGCCGAGCGCGCGCCCGGCGCTGCCGCCCGACGTGCTCGCCGCCATGCCGCCCTCGCCCGCGGCGCCCGTGAGGGCTTCCAGCGAAGCGCTCGCGCACAGCACGATCAGCGTGCCCACCCAGACGCGCAGCGAGCCGCGCCCGCTGAAGAACCGGCGCTCGCCGGCGAGCAGGCGCGCCACCGTGCGCCACAGCAGCGGCAGCAGCCACAAGGTCGAATAACCGAACCAGCCAAAACCCATTATCGAAACGCCATCGTCAAATACCTCGGGCAGCGATTGTAGCGGGTCTGCGCGCCGCGGCGCCGTGCAAGATGCGCGGCCGTGGCGGAATCCCCGCAGTCGCGTGCCGGCGCGGCGGGGCCGCGGCGCGCATGCGGACCTGCCCGCCGCGCGGCATGTGCGCTACTATGGGCGATGCCCGCCACGGCCCGACCGGCCGCGGCCTGACCCACACGCAGCCGAACCCCGGGCGCCCGCCGCCGCCGAGCCAACCATGCAGACACGCTACGCCGGACTGTCGGCACTGGTGGTCGATGACCACCCCTTCCAGCTGCTGGCGGCCGAGCAGTTGCTGAGCCAGCTCGGCGTCGCCGACATACGCTGCGCGTCCGACGGGCGTGTCGCGCTCGACCTGCTGGCCGCGCGCAAGTTCGACCTGGTGCTGTGCGACATCGAGATGCCGGGGATCAACGGCCCGGCCATGATGGACGAGCTGACCCGGCGCGCCGGCCAGGCCTTCGTCGGCGCGCAGCCGCTGTGGGTATGGGTGTCGGCGCTGGAGGACGACATCATCGATTCCCACGTGAGCCTGGCGGACTCGGTCGGCCTGGCCCACGTGCGCGCGGTCCACAAGCCGATCTCCGCGGTGGTGCTGGAGGAAATCCTGCAGGACGCGCTGGCGCGCGACCTGACCGCCGCGCCGCCGATGGCCGCGCTCGACCAGCCCGACGATGCCGACCTGCTGGACGCGCTGCAGACGCCCGGCGCCATCTTCATCATGCTGCAGCCGCAGTTCCATATCGTCAGCGGCAAGCTGGCCGGCGCCGAGGCGCTCTGCCGTTGGCGCCATCCGTCGCTGGGGCTGGTGCGGCCCGACCTGTTCGTGCCGCGGCTGGAAATGCTGGGCAAGGCCGATGCGGTGTTCCAGCTGGCGGGGCAGCAATGCCTGTCGGTGCAGCGGCAGTTGCTGGCGCGCGGCGTGCGCATCGCCCTGAGCATCAATGCCTCGGCGCAGACGCTGTGCCGGCCGGGCGTGCTGGACGCCTTCGATGCGATGGTGGAAGCCAGCGGCATGCCGCGCCAGTTGCTGATCATCGAGCTGACCGAAGGCTATCCGGTGCCGGACCCGCGGGCGCTGTCGATCGCGCTGAACCGGCTGCGGCTGCTCGGCTACGGCGTGGCGATCGACGATTTCGGCATCGGCATCGCCACCCTCAAGCTGCTGGCCGACCTGCCCTTCACGCAGGTCAAGCTGGACCGCTCGTTCGTGGTGGCGCTGCCCGGCAACAGCCAGCGCGCGGCGATCTGCCGCAACATCATCAACCTGGCGCGCGACCTCAAGCTGGAATGCGTGGCCGAGGGCATCGAGACGCCCGCGCAGCGCGACGCGCTGCAGGCGCTGGGCTGCGACCTGGGCCAGGGCTACCTGTGGTCGCCGGCGCTGCCGCCCGACATGTTCGTGGCCGAGACCCTGGGCCGCTGGACCACCTGAGCCGCCGCGCGCGGCGGCGTCAGTTCCAGCGCCCGGCGATGCCGCCCACGCTCAGCCGCCCGGCGCCGAGCAGCAGCACCGCCAGCGCGCTGGCCAGGTACATCGCCTGCAGCTCCAGCGCCCAGCCGCCGGTATCGTTGACCAGCCCGAACTGGCTGGTATGCACCAGCGCGATCGCCACCACCATGTTGACGGCCACGACCAGCGCCGCCAGGCGCGCCCACAGGCCCAGGATCAGCAGGACCGGGGCCACCACTTCGCCGACATAGACCAGGTAGGCCACGGCCGGCGGCAGGCCGGCCTGCGTCACCACCTGGGTGACGAAGCCGGGGCCGTGGATCAGCTTGGACACGCCGTGGAAAAGGATCAGCGCGCCAAGCACGATGCGCAGCACCGCCTTGCCGAGGTCCTGGGATGTCTGGGTTCCGCTCATGGTCGTCACTCCTTGTCCGCTCTTGTTCGCGCTCTTGCACGGTATCGGAAACGCCGGCTGCCGCCGGCGGGGCCAGCCAGCCCATGCGCCTTTCGCGCCACGCCGGGCGCCTATGTACCTTAGTGCGCGGCACCGTGAAGGTAAAGCCACAAGTTGCGGGCGCGCCGCGGCGCGGGAAAGGCCGCCCGGATCGGGCCGCGGGCGAGGCCGCCCGCCAGGCCGGCAGCACGCGGCTCAGGCCGTGCCGACGGGACGCCGGTGCATGCCCGGCTGCTGCAGCTGCATGCCGGCCTTGCGCGCGGTCTCGGGCAGGATCTCGGCGAGAAAATCCAGGAAGCGCCGCAGCGCCGGCGGCATGCCCTTGCGCGACGGAAACACCGCGTGCAGCGTGCCGACCGGCGTGATCCACTGCGGCAGCAGCAGCTCCAGCTCGCCGCTCTCGATGGCATCGCGGCAGAACATGCGCGGCAGCATGGCCACGCCGATGCCGGCGATGGCCGCCTCGCGCAGCAGCGCGAATTCGTCGGTGATCAGGCGCGGATCGTAGGCGATGTGCATGGCCTGGCCGCTGTCGCAGGTCAGCGTCCAGACGTGCTTGCCGTCGTGCGGCTTCTGGTTGACGCCGGGCATGCCTTCCAGCGCCTGCGGCGTGCGCGGCCGGCCGATGCTGTCGAGCAGCGCCGGGCTGGCCACCAGCATGAGCGGGCTTTCGCCGAAGTTGCGCACCACCAGCGAGGAATCGTCCATCACCTCGCGCACCCGCAGCGCGAGGTCGAAGCCTTCGCCGATCACGTCCACGCGGCGGTTGGTGGCCTCGATCTCCACCCGCACGCCGGGGTTGGCCTGCATGAAGCGGCCGATCTCCGGCGCCAGCAGGCTCTGCGCGATCGCCACCGGGCAGCTCACGCGCAGCGTGCCGCCGGGCTGGTCGCGCGCCTGCTCGATGACCTCGCGCGCGCCTTCCGCCTCCGCCAGCATGGCGCGGCAGCGTTCGTAATAGGCCTCGCCGATCGGCGTCACGCGCACCTGGCGCGTGGTCCGGCGCAGCAGTTGCACGCCCAATTCGCGCTCCAGCTGGGCGATGCGCCGGCTCAGGCGCGACTTGGGCACGCCGCTGGCGCGGCTGGCGGCGGAAAAGCTGCCGTGCTGGACTACCTGGGCAAACAGCGAAAGATCGTTCAGGTCTTGCATCGTCGTGACGGCTTCTTGCGGTGGCTGGGGGCGGCGGACCGGGGTTTCCGGGATGTCCGCGGGCCGGTCGTGCGTTCCGGCACTGGAACAATAATTTCTATTTTGCACCACTACCGGCATCAATGGCGGACCGCTATCGTTCGCTTCACCTAATCCCGAAACACCGATCCACCTGTGGAGCTGAACATGAACATCCTGCAAATCGACTCGAGCGTCCTGGGCGGCCATTCCGCTTCCCGCAGCCTGACCGCGCAGGTCGTGGCCGACCTGCTCGCCAAGAACCCCACCGCGAAGCTGACCGTGCGCGACCTCGACCAGGACGCGCCCGCCCACCTGTCCGGCGCGCTGCTGCCGGTGCTGGGCGGCCCCAAGGATGGCCTCGACGCCATGCAGGAAGCCGAACTGCAGCGCACCGAAGCCTTCCTCAAGGAATTCCTGGAAGCCGACGTGCTGGTGGTCGGCGTGCCGCAATACAACTTCGGCATCCCCAGCCAGCTCAAGTCGTGGATCGACCGCATCGCCCAGGCCGGCCGCACCTTCCGCTACACCGAGAAGGGCGCCGAAGGCCTGGCCGGCGGCAAGCGCGTGATCGTGGTGTCGTCGCGCGGCGGCGTGCGCGCGGACGCTTCCGCGCTGGACCTGCATGAGCAGACCGTCGACGTGGTGTTCCGCTTCCTCGGCATCACCGACATCACCTACGTGCGCGCCCACGGCCTGGCCTTCGGCCCGGACGCCCGCGAAGCCGCCCTGGTGGCCGCGCGCGGCCAGGTGGCGGCGCTCAACGACGGCGCCCCGCTGGCCGCCTGACCCGGCCCCGGCGGCGTGGCGCCGCCAGGGGATGCGCAAGACAGGACGCCCGCCCGCGATGCCGCCGGCGGGCGTCCTGCGTTACGGACACCGGCGCCGGGCCGGCCCGCGCTGCGCGCCTGCCTCCCGGCCCGGCCCGCCTTGCTGCAGGACGCTCGCCGGCTGTACCTGCCGCGCATTTCAGGTCTATGATGGTTCCGGACGCGCCCGCTTTGGGCGCGGATCCCCCAGGGGCAAGCCCGCACAGCCAGGCAGCACGGGCCCGGGCAGCGGCCTGCCCGCCCTCCACCAGCCACGGCCGGCCGCATGCGCGGGCCGCCCCGCGGCAGACGCCACGTCCGATCCGGGAGCCCGCATGTCTTCTGCCCTGCTGCCTGCCAGCGCGCTGCATCCCCCGCACGAACCCGCCCTGCTCGCCCAGTACCGCCACGTGCGCGCGGCGACCGAGGCGATGGTGGCCGACCTCACCGACGCCGACGCCACCGTGCAGTCGATGGAAGACGCCAGCCCGGCCAAATGGCACCTGGCGCATACCACGTGGTTCTTCGAGGAATTCGTGCTGGCGGCGCGCCTGCCGGACTACGAGCCGGTCGACGAGCGCTACCGCTACCTGTTCAACTCCTATTACGAAGCGGTCGGCGCGCGCCACCCGCGCCCGCGCCGCGGGCTGCTCACGCGGCCGTCGCTGGACGAGGTGCTGGCCTACCGCGAGGCCGTCGACGAAACCATGCTCGGCCTGCTGATGCACGCGCAGACCGATGCCGAGGCCGCGCTGATCGAGCTTGGCCTGAACCATGAGCAGCAGCACCAGGAACTGCTGCTGACCGACATCCTGCACCTGTTCGCGCAGAACCCGCTCAAGCCCGCCTTCGCGCCCGAGCTGCTGGCGCCGGTGATCGCCGACCCGCGCCCGGCCGCCGAGTGGCTGCGCTTTGCCGGCGGCGTGGTCGCCATCGGCCACGACGGCGACGGCTTTG
Source organism: Cupriavidus sp. WS (assembly GCF_000395345.1). Lineage (NCBI taxonomy): Bacteria > Pseudomonadati > Pseudomonadota > Betaproteobacteria > Burkholderiales > Burkholderiaceae > Cupriavidus > Cupriavidus sp. WS. Next base: position 5,524 of record NZ_AQPL01000063.1, read on the forward strand.
CCTTCGACTGCGAAGGACCGCGCCACAACGTGCTGCTGCAACCGTACCAGTTGTGCTCGCACCCGGTCAGCAACCGCCAGTGGTTCGAATTCATCGAGGACGGCGCCTACCGCACCGCCGGGCTGTGGCTGTCGGACGGCTGGCGCTGGGTCAACGAGCAGGGCATCGAAGCGCCGCTGTACTGGGAAGAGCGCGAAGGCACGTGGTGGCAGATGAGCCTGCGCGGCATGCAGCCGGTGGACCCGGACAGCCCGGTCACGCATATCAGCTTCTACGAGGCCGACGCCTTCGCGCGCTGGGCCGAGCGCCGCCTGCCGACCGAGGCCGAATGGGAACACGCCGCGCGCAACCTGCCGGCCACCGGCAACTTCGCCGAAGGCCGCGTGCTGCGCCCGCTGCCGGACCGCCAGAATACGGCCGGCGCGCTGCGGCAGATGTTCGGCGACGTGTGGGAATGGACCGCCAGCCCGTTCCAGCCCTATCCGGGCTTCCGGCCGGGCGCCGGCGCGGTGGGCGAATACAACGGCAAGTTCATGTGCAGCCAGATGGTGCTGCGCGGCGGCTCGTGCGTGACGCCGGAATCGCACATCCGGGCGAGCTACCGCAACTTCTTCTATCCGCACCAGCGCTGGCAGTTCACGGGGGTGAGGCTGGCCGACGATGCGTAGGCGCGGCGGCCGGGTGCCCGGCCGGCTGCATCCCTAGTTCGCGCCCTTCCGCGGCGCCGGCGCCTCCATCGGCGTCTGCGGATACAGCTTCTGCCAGCGCGACTTCAGCCCGCTGGCGATCTCCGGCTGGTTGTAGCGCTCGGCGAAATCGATCACGGTCATGCCCTGCTGGTTGCGCAGCCGCATGTCCGCGCCCTCGTCCAGCAGCAGCTTGACCGTCTCGATGTGGCCGCCGCGCGCGGCCATCATCAGCGGGGTGCTGCCGTTGGGGCTTTCGGCGTCGATGTAGGCGGCGTGGTCGACCAGGTACTTGACGATCTCGTTGTTGCCGTTGGTCGCCGCGTAGTGCAGCGGCGTCCAGCCGGTCTTGTTGATCTCGACGTCCATCTGGTCGACCATCAGCTTGACCATGTCGAACTCGTTCTGCAGGCTGGCCATCATCAGCGGCGTCTCGCCGGCGGCGTTGGTCTTGTCGAAATCGATGTTCTTCGCGCGGATCAGCACCGCCGCCACCTTCAGCGACTTCTCGCGCAGCGCCACCACCAGCATCGGGTTGCCCTTGGCGTCGAGCCCGTTGGGGTCGACCCCGCGCGCGAGCAGCTTCTGCGTGGCGCTGGCATCGTCGAATTCCACCGCCTTGCGCAGGTCGTCGGCGGGCGTGCCCCAGGCGGCGCAGCCGGCCAGCAGGGCCGCGCTCGCGGCCAGGCATCGCAGTGACTTCATGTTAAGCATGAGAATTCCTGTCTATATGCTTGAAAAGGCGGAAGAAATTATCGGTCGTTTGCTCCGCCAGCTGTGCTACGGGAATACCGCGCAGGTTGGCGATGAACTCGCCCACGTGGCGCACCCAGGCCGGCTGGTTGGTCTTGCCGCGATACGGCACCGGCGCCAGGTAGGGCGAATCGGTCTCGATCAGCATGCGGTCCAGCGGCACCTTGCGCGCGGTTTCCTGCAGCTCCACGGCGTTCTTGAAGGTGACGATGCCGGAGAACGAGATATGGAAACCCTGGTCGAGCGACTGGCGGGCGATCTCCCAGCTCTCGGTGAAGCAGTGCATCACGCCGCCCACGGCGCCGGCGTCTTCCTCGCGCATCAGGCGCAGCGTGTCGTCGGCCGATGAGCGGGTATGGATGACCAGCGGCTTGCCGGTCTGCCGCGCGGCGCGGATATGGGTGCGGAAGCGCTCGCGCTGCCATTCCATGTCGGCGATGCTGCGGCCGTTGAGGCGGTAGTAGTCGAGCCCGGTCTCGCCGGTGCCGACCACGCGCGGGTGCGCGGAGAGCGCGAGCAGGCGCTCGAGCGTGGGGTCCTCGCCTTCCTCGTAGTCGGGATGCACGCCGACCGTGGCGTAGAGGTGCGGATGCTGCTCGGCCAGCGCCAGCACGCGCGGGAAGTCTTCCAGCGTGACCGAGATGCACAGCGCGTGCGTGACCTGGTTGGCCCGCATGTTCTCCAGCAGCTCGGGCAGGCGCGCGGCCAGGTCGGGGAAATCTAGATGGCAGTGGGAATCGACAAACATGGGGGACGGTATCCGGATAGCGGCGGCGCCATCGGGCCTGGGTTCGGCCTGGGGCGGTGCCGCCTGCCATTGTATCCGGTCGCACCCCGCTGCCCGCCGCCGGACGTTCCGTTTCAGCCGGCCAGCGCGATGGCGGCGCTGGCGTGGCCGAGCGTGACCGGCGCGTCGCCGAGCAGCAGGTCGCCGCAGGCCGAGTCGGCCAAGCCGGCCATATCGGTGGCCGCCGGTGGATCGGCCGGCAGCAGGCGGTGCCGCAGCAGCGCATGGGCCAGCAGCAGCCGGCGCGCGTCGGCGCCAGGCTGGCTGGCTTCCCAGGCCATCAGGATGGCGGCGCTGGCATGGTAGAGCGCGCTGGCGGCCCGGCGGGTGTCGGCTTCGCGCG
>NZ_AQPL01000064.1:0-6418 GCF_000395345.1 Cupriavidus sp. WS
GGCGGGTGTCGGCTTCGCGCGCGCCGTCGGCCGCCGCCGTTCCGGCCAGCGCGGCGGCGCGCTGCCAGGCCTGCCACAGGGCCTGGCGCAGCGGCGCGGGCATGTCGGCCTGCTCCAGACGGGTGGCCAGCAGCGCTTGCAGCGCATGGTGCGCGCGCGCCTTGCCGACGGCCTGCCGGATGGCGTCCAGCGCGTCGATATTGCCGGTGCCCTCCGGCCACGCGCCGACGGCATCCTCGACATGGCCGCCACCGCGCACCGCCATCGCGCCGGCGGCCACGGCGACGTGGTCGCGGCCGGCGCGCACCCGGATCAGCGGCGTCAGCAGACGCAACGCCTGGCGCGCGCCGCCATCGCCCCCGCCGGCGCGCCGCATGGCGTCGGCGGTGGCCATCACCATCGACAAGGCGGCCTCCGTGGGCACCATCAGCTTGAGCAACTGGCGGCGCAGCAGCGGATCGCCGATGACCTCGCCCCCGAACGCGCCGCGGTGCCGCGCGGCCTGCAAGGCCTCGTTCAGGCCGCGGCGCATCATGCCCGCGGCGCGTACCGCGTGCGACATGCGCGACAGGCCGGCCAATTGTTCCGTCACCGGCCCGAGGCCCTGGTCGAGCGCGCCGACCGGATAGGCCAGCGCGCCTTCGAGCCGGACCTCGCCGCCGGCCATCGGGCCCCCGAGGCGGACGATGCGGCAGGCGTTGCGGCTGCCATCCTCCAGCCGGCGCGGCAGCGCGAACAGCGCCGGCCCGCGCGTGCCGGCGGGCACGCCTTCGGGCCGCGCCAGCAGCAGGGCCACGTCGGCATCGGCAGGCGGGCAGAATCCCTTCTCGCCGTACAGGCGCCACTGCCCGCCCGCCTCGCGGGCCACGGCCTCGATGGCGCCGGCGTCCGGACCGCCCGCCATCTCGATCGTCCCTTTCCACAGCACGGCCGGATCGGTCGCCAGCATGCGCGGCAGCAGCCACTGCTGCAAGGCCGGGCTGCCGAATCCGCGGATCAGGTGGATTGCGGTGTCGGTCGCGCCGACCGCGCACATCCGGGCGGCCCCGGACTGCGCGAACAGATACTGGAAGGCGTACCTCGCCGCCGGCGAGAGCGGCGCGCCCCAGCCCAGCACGCCGGCGCGGTGGCTCATGGCGTGGAGCTGGAAATCGCCGCGGGCGATGTGCTCCATCTCCTGCCAGGCCGGATGGTATTCGATCCAGTCGTGGTCCTCGCCCAGGCGCGTGCGCGCGTGCAGCACCGGGCCGTGCCCGGCGGCCACGGCCGCCAGCTCGTTCAGCCGCCCGCCAGCCAGTTGGCCCAGGCGCCGGAAATGCGGCAGCAGGTGGCGGTGCTCGGCGGCCGGCAGGTAGATCGCCAGCAAGTCCTGCACGCTGCGGTCGAGCGCGAAGACATCGAGGTCGGCGCAGTCGGGCGCCAGATGGCGGGCGCCGGTTCCGGCATCGGCCGGGCGGGGGCTGGTGGATTCGGCGTCGCTGGCCTGGAACGGCATCGGGGTCTCCGGCGGGGAACGATCGGGAATTGGCGGCCAGGCGCGCGCCGGATCGTGGCCGACCGTGGCGGATCGCGGCGAACGGGCGTGCAAGGCACGGCGATGCGGGGGCGGGGGCGGCCGGGCCGGAAGCCATTCTGGGCGGCGGGCGTTGCGCCGTCCAATCGCGTTTTTGGCACGATCGAGATGGGGATTCAATCAATCCCCGGCCCCGCATGGCGCGCGGGCGGTCGCGCGACTTCGCCGCGGCGGGAGGAACCGCGGATACCACCGGCCGCCAGGCTGGCGGCGCGGGTGGCCGGGATAGAGAAGGCGGAGAAAGCCGCGGGAGGCGCGGCCGGCCCGGGCTAGCCTGCCGGCTTGGTCAGGTGCCGGCCAAGAATCACGAGATCGCGCTCGATGCCGTCGAGCACGGCCACGCGCGGCAGGTGGCCCCAGCGCTCGAACCCCAGCGAGGCGAACAGGCCCAGGCTCGGCGCGTTGTGGCCGAAGATGAAGCCCAGCACGGTGTGCACGCCGATCTGCGGCGCATGGGCGATGGCCTGCTGCAGCAGGTGCCGGCCCAGGCCCTGGCCGCGGCTGCCGGCATCCAGGTAGATCGAGACCTCGGCGGTGGCGCCGTAGGCCGGGCGGCCATAGAAATCGGAGAAGCTGAGCCAGCCCGCCATGCGGCCGGCGCCGTCTTCCGCCACCCACAGCGGGCGGCGCGCGGGCGGATGGGCATCGAACCAGGCCTGGCGCGACGCCACGCTGACGGGCTCGGTATCGGCCGTGACCATGCGCGAGGCGACCGTGCTGTTGTAGATGGCGACGATGCCGGCCAGGTCGCGCGGCTGGGCGTCGCGCACCGTGAAAGCGTTTTCACTCATGTTGTTGCTTCTTCTCTGACTGCTTGTAAATCAATGGCCTGGACGCGAAACCCGATGTTTCACCCGATGTTTCACCTGATGTTTCACCCGATGCTCCGCCCGGCAGGCCCGCCGGTCTTGCCTACAGCGTCTGCGTGGGCCGGCTGGACTCGATGGCCTTGCCCAGGATCTCTTCCACCGCGCGGCGCAGGTTGCGGCCGTTGTCGTCGTCCGGCAGGTGGATGCCGATGCCGGGCGTCTTGTTGGGCGTGCCGACCGGCGTGATCCATGCCACCTGCCCCGCGATCTGGTATTTCTGCGGCCGGTCCAGCAGGGACAGCACGAGGAATACCTGCTCGCCCAGCCGGAACGGCCGGTTGCTCGGCACGAAGATGCCGCCGCGCTGCAGGAACGGCATGTAGGCGGCGTACAGGCCCGCCTGGTCCTTGATCGAAAGCGAAAGCACGTTCGGCCGCGAAGCCGCGCCCGGCACCGTCGCCGCGCCGATCCCGCCCGCCGTGGGCGCGCCCACGCCGGCGGCGCCGGGCACGCCCGGGCCCCGGCTTCCTGTTGCTGCTGTACTCATGACTGACCCCTTGTTGCTGACCGTGGCCTTCAGGCCTTATCGGTATGACTAACGGACACCACCCGGCAAACACAAGCAAGATGACTGCCAGGCCAACTACTGAAACATCTGCCGGTATTCCAGGAACACCGCTTCCATCACCAGGCGCGCGGCCAGCGGATGGTTCTCGCTGCGCCGGTGGTTCACCAGCCGCGCCAGGAAGGCCTGCAGCCGGTGCGCATCGGTAGCCTGCGCGCAGCGCGCGACGGCGGCCTGCTCGCGCGGGAAATAGCGCGGCGCCTGCGCCGCCGCCAGGCACGCCGACAGCAGATCGTACGTCCAGCGCTGCAGGATGCCAAGCACCGCGGGCACCGGCATCTTCTGCACATGCTCGGCGGCGCCCAGCGCGTCGAAGCCGGCGCCGCCGCCAAGCTGGCTCACCAGCCAGCGCTGCAGCGGCTGTTCCTCGGCCTCGGCGGCGTGCAGCGCGGTCAGCGGCGAGCCGCCGGCCAGCGCCAGTTGCGCCTCGGCATCGCCCACGCCCTGCCCGCGCAGCCACGCCAGCGCGTCGGCCTGCGTGGGCCGCTGCACGGAAAACTGGCGGCAGCGCGACAGGATGGTCGGCAGCACGCGGTCGAGCCGGTCGGTGACGAGCAGGAACACGGTCGAGGGCGGCGGCTCCTCCAGCGTCTTGAGCAGCGCGTTGGCGCCCTCGTTCTGCAGCGCGTCGAGCGGATACACCACCACCAGCCGCAGGCCGGCGCGATGGGTGCCGATGCCGACGGTCTCGATCAGCGCCCGCACCTGCTCCATGCGGATGACCTTGCTGGGCGCCTTCTTCTTGCCGCTGTCGTCGGTCTCGGCGTCGCCGGCGGCTTCCAGCGCCTCGGGGCGGACCACGGTGAAATCGGGATGGTTGCCCTGGCTGAACCAGTGGCAGGCCGCGCACGTGCCGCACGGCTGCCCGTCGGCGCGCGGCGTGTCGCACAGCAGCCCCTGGGCGAAGTGCAGCGCCAGGTCGCGCTTGCCGATGCCTTGCTGGCCGTGGATGAGCAAGGCGTGCGGCAGCCGCTCGCGCAGTCCGTTCAGCCGTTGCCAGTCTTCTGTCTGCCAGGGATAAAGCATGCGAATCAAGGAGTTAGGGAGTGATCTTCATCCACTGCATGGAGCGCTGCCGGTGGTATCAGCCTGCCATGATAGTGCCGCCGAATCAAAGCGTTGCGAGAATTTTCTCAAGTTCGGTCTGAATCTCGGCGATGGTGCGCGTGGCATCGATCACGCGGAAGCGCTGCGGCGCCTCCGCCGCGCGCCGCAGGTATTCCTGGCGCGTGCGCGCGAAGAAGGCGCGCGACTCGGCCTCGAACTTGTCGGGCTCGCGCGCGCCGGCCAGGCGGGCGCTGGCGGTTTCCAGCGGCACGTCGAACAGCAGCGTCAGGTCGGGCTGCAGGCCGTCCTGCACCCAGCCTTCCAGCACCTCCAGGCGCGCGCGCGGCAGACCCCTGCCGCCGCCCTGGTAGGCGAAGGTGGCGTCGGTGAAGCGGTCGGACACCACCCAGTCGCCGCGCGCCAGCGCGGGCTCGATGACTTCGGCGATGTGCTCGCGGCGGGCGGCGAACATCAGCAGCGCCTCGGTTTCCAGGTGCATCTTGCGATGCAGGAGGATCTGGCGCAGGTCCTCGCCCAGCGGCGTGCCGCCGGGCTCGCGGGTGGTGACCACCGCCGCGCTGCCGGCCAGGCGCGCGCGCAGGCGCTCGGCCACCCACTCCACGTGGGTGCTTTTGCCGGCACCGTCGATGCCCTCGAATGTGATGAATTTTCCGCGCATGGGAGAGACTTATTTGCCGCGCTGGTACTTGTCGACCGCGCGGTTGTGTTCGGGAAGCGAGTTGGAGAAATAGCTGCTGCCGTCGCCGCGCGCCACGAAGTACAGCGCGTCCGACGGCGCCGGCGCGGTCGCCGCGGCCAGCGAGGCCAACCCGGGCAGCGAGATCGGCGTGGGCGGCAGGCCCGCGCGCGTGTAGGTATTGTACGGGGTGTCGGCGAGCAGATCGCGCTTGCGGATATTGCCGTCGAAGGCTTCGCCCATGCCGTAGATCACGGTGGGATCGGTCTGCAGCATCATGCCCTTCCTGAGCCGGTTGACGAATACCGCGGCGATCATCGCGCGCTCGCCCGGCTGGCCGGTTTCCTTCTCGACGATGGAGGCCATCACCAGCGCCTCGTAGGGCGTCTTGTACGGCAGGCCGGACGCGCGCGCGTTCCAGGCGTCGGTCAGGCGGCGCTGCATCGCGCGGTAGGCGTGGCGATACAGTTCCAGGTCGCTGCTGCCGCGCGCGAACAGGTAGGTGTCCGGGAAGAACATGCCTTCCGGGGCCGGCTCGGGCGCGCCGATGGCCTTCATCAGCTCGGCGTCGGACAGGCCGCGGCTGTCGTGCTTGAGCGCCGGATGGGCGTCGACGGCGGCGCGCATCTTGCGGAATTCCCAGCCTTCGATCACGGTCAGGACGTAGTGGGTGACTTCGCCGCGGGCGATCTTGCCGAGCACCGACAGCGGCGAGGCGCCGCGCGCGAACTCGTAGCCGCCGGCCTTGAGGTCGGCGCCGTGGCCGGTCAGCCGCGCCAGCAGGGCGAACAGGCGCGCGTCCATCGGCACGCCGCCGCGCTGGATCTGGCGGCCGACGCTGGCCACGCTGGAATTGGGCTTGATCACCACTTCGACCGGCGTGGCCGGCAGTTCGAGGGGGCGGTTGGCCCACCAGGCGAAGGCGCCGGCCGCGGCGATCGCAAACACCAGCGCGGCCAGCAGCAGCCGCAGGAAAATACGTTTCATGTAGGCAGAAGGTAGCGGCGCCGCGTGCGCCCGCGCGCACCGCGGCAAAGACGGCGGCGCGCGGCAGGGGCCGCGGGCGCGCCGGCTGAAATGGCGACAGCCCCATATAATACCGGGAGCCTTGCGCCGCCACGAGCGCGCGCCGCCTGCCGCACCCGCCATCCGGCGCGCCCGCGCGCGCGCCGCCCGTCCAGATACGTGCCACAACGAGCCAGATTCCTGCCATGAACTCCCCTGCTCCCGACCTTGCCACCCAGTTCGAAGCCGCGCGCCAGGGCGGCGTCGTCTGCCGTCCCGCGCACCTGGGCCTGATCCGGGTCGCCGGCGAAGACGCGGCCAGCTTCCTGCACACGCAGCTGACCAACGCCATCGACGATCTCGGCGCCGGCAACGCGCGCCTGGCCGGCTATTGCTCGCCCAAGGGCCGCCTGCTCGCCAGTTTCCTGGTGTGGCGCGACGACGAAGGCATCGTGCTCCAGATCTCGGCCGACCTCCAGACCGCCATTCAGAAGCGCCTGAGCATGTTCGTGCTGCGCGCCAAGGCGCGCCTGTCCGACCTGACGCCGGCCGTCGCGCTGCTCGGCGTGGCCGGCCCCGGCGCTGCCGCCGCGCTGCGGGCCGCCGGCCTGCCCGCGCCGGACGCCCCCTGGCAGGCCGCCGCCGCGGCCGGCGCCACCGTG
>NZ_AQPL01000065.1:0-40468 GCF_000395345.1 Cupriavidus sp. WS
GAGCAGGCCGCGGACCGGCAGGCCGCGCTGGCGGCCACGCTGGCGCCGGCCGACAGCGCCGTGTGGGACTGGCTGGAAGTGCGCTCCGGCGTGCCGCGCATCGCCGCGGCCACGCAGGAACAGTTCGTGCCGCAGATGATCAACCTGGAGCTGGTCGGCGGCGTGAGCTTCCGCAAGGGCTGCTACCCGGGCCAGGAAATCGTCGCGCGCAGCCAGTACCGCGGCACGCTCAAGCGCCGCATGTGGCTGATCCACGGCGAGGGCGAAGCGCCGGCCGCCGCCACCGAGATCTTCCGCCCCGAGGACCCCGCGCAGCCGTGCGGCATGGTGGTCAACGCCGCCGCCGCGCCGCAGGGCGGCTGGGACGGCCTGGCCGAACTGAAGATCGACGCCGCCGTCGGCGCGCTGCACCTGGGCAGCGCCACCGGCAGCCCGGTGCGCCCGGGCGAGCTGCCCTACGCGGTGCCGGTCGGCGAGGCCGCCTGAGCGCCGGCGCGCCGCAAGACACAGGCAGGACCATATGAGCGATCACCTCTACGTCTATTTCCGCGTGCCGGAAACCCTGGCCGAAGAGGCGTTGCCGCACTGGCACCGCTGGATGGAGACCGTTGCCGAAGCGGGCGGAATTGGTGGTACGCTCTTACGCAGGCCGGAGACGCGCAACGGCATGCAGACCTGGATGGAAGCCTACGCCGACGTGCCGCCCGCCTTCGACATCCTGCTCGACGGGCTGTGGCGGCAAAGCGGCCTGCAGCGTTTCCTCGGCGGCGAGCGCCAGAGCGAGCGCTTCGTCGACCTGGACCAGCTTTGAGCCCCCCTCTGAACCGGCCTCGCGGCACCAGGCCGCGAACGGACAGGCAGTGAACGAAGTGAATGCAGCAAATGCAGTAAAGGAAGCACTATGTGCCTGATTCTGGTCGCCTGGCAGTCTCACCCTGACTACGCCCTGGTGGTGGCCGGCAACCGCGACGAGTTCTACGCCCGCCCCGCGGCGCCGGTGCACTGGTGGGAAGACGCCCCGCAGGTGCTGGCCGGCCGCGACATGGCGGAAGTGATCGGCGAGCCGGGCACCTGGATGGGCCTGGCCGGCGACGGCCGCTTCGCCGCCCTGACCAATTACCGCGCGCCGTCCGAGAAGCGCACCGATGCCCGCTCGCGCGGCGAACTGGTGGCCGGCTTCCTGCGCGGCGACAGCGACCCGCACGCCTACCTGGCCGGGCTGGCGCCGCGCGCCGGCGTCTACAACGGCTTCAACCTGCTGACCTGCGACCTGCGCGAGCTGTGGTGGTACAGCAACCGCGGCAGCCGCGGCGCGGCGGCGCAGCCGCAGCGGCTCAAGGCCGGCCTGTACGGCTTGTCCAACGCCCTGCTCGACACGCCCTGGCCCAAGGTGGTCAGCCGCGTCGGCGCGCTGGCCGAGACGCTGGCGGCCGACACCGGCCAGACCGGCGCCAGCGCCGAACCCTACTTCGACCTGCTGGCCGACACGCGCCAGGCGCTGGACTTCGAGCTGCCCCGCACCGGCGTCACGCCCGAATGGGAACGGCTGCTCTCGTCCGCCTTCATCCGCTCGCCCAGCTACGGCACGCGCGCCAGCACCGTGCTGCGGGTACGCCACGACGGCCGCTTCGAGCTGAGCGAGCGCAGCTTCGATGCCAACGGCCGCACCGGCGAAGTCTCCTACCGCGGCCGCCTGCGCGTGTCGCGCGACGCCGGGCAGGTGCCCGCGCCCTGAGACCCTGAGACCCTGAGACCCTGAGCCCGGGGCGCCGCGCCGGCGCCCGCTTCCTTCCGTTCAGTATTGCCGCGCCTGCAGCCCCCAGGGCTGCAGCGCCGCGCCGAGCGCGCGGATCGCGGCCGGGTCGTTGCGCACGGCCAGCAGCCAGGCGGGATCGCCGCGCCCGAGTTCCAGCAACTGCATGCCGTGCGGCGCCAGTTCGCGGTTGAGGTGCGCCAGGTAGAGCGCCGCGGGCTCCATGTCGAAATCATCGTCGTCGCCGCCGAGCGGGATGCCGTCCTCGTCGTAGAGGCCGTCCACCTCGAGGCTGGACACGCGCGCCGCGCGCAGCACGGCCAGCCCCGCCACGGCGCCGGCGCCGTGCGTGCTGAATTCGCGCCAGTCCACCGCCACCAGGCAATTCCCGGCCAGCCAGGGCACGAGCCAGGCCGGCAGCAGCGCGGCCCCGGCCGGCGGATCACCGGCCGGCGCGGCGGCGGGGTCGATGGCGGGGATGGCGTCGGCAAGCGCCCGGAGCAGGCGGGAACGGTTCTCTGGCATGGTGTGAAGCGCGGTCAGGGGCCGCCGCAAGGTCGGGAATGACGCGGCGGAAAAAAGAAGACGGCGATGATACCGCTTCCTCGGGCCGCTTCCGCCAACCGCGGCGGCAGCGCGCGCGAAGCTGCCCGGTTCCATGCCGACGACCGAGCGGCACGGCTGCTGGCCAGGCCGCTGTTCGCGCGCGCGTAGCGCCGCCGCTCAGTGTTGCTCAGTGCCGCTCAGCGCAGCGACTTGCGCATCTCCACGTGCGGAATGCCGACTTCCTCGAACGGCTCGCCGACCGGCGCGAAGCCCACGCGCGCATAAAACGGCGCCGCATGGCTCTGCGCGCTCAGCACCAGCTCGGCATAACCAAGCTCGGCCGCCTTGTCCATCAGCGCCGCCAGCACCCTGGCGCCCACGCCGGTGCCGCGCGCCCGCTTGAGCACCGCCATGCGCCCGATATGGCCGTCGGGCAGCAGGCGGCCGGTGGCCAGCGCGGTGCCGTCCTCGGCCAGCGCCAGCGCGTGCCAGCTCGGCTCGTCCCATTCGTCCCACTCCATCTCCACCGGCACGCCCTGCTCCTCGACGAAGACGGCGTAACGGATGGCGCGCGCGGTTTCGCGCGCTTCGGACCAGGGGACGAGGCGGATGGAGATGGTCATGATGTGTCGTGAGCAGTGCAGGAAAAAGGCGCCCCGGAGAAAGCCCGGCGGGGCGGTCGCCATGATACCGCCGGGAGGGGGCGGCGGCATGGCGGGCGGCCCTGACCGGGACGGAAGAGACGGCGGGTCGGTCGGGCGCGCCGGGAAATTTCCCCAGCCATCCGCTGGCCGTCAATCTCTGGCGGCTCCGGGTAATCCCCGATCACCATCCTCGCCACAAAATTTGTATGATGACCATATCACCAAACCACTTGGCCCCTCCGTGTTCCAGAAAGTCCCCGCCCGCGCGCTGACCGATACCGTCGCAGAACAATTGCTGGAGAAGATCAACGACGGCGCCTTCGCCCGCGGCGACAAGCTGCCGACCGAGGCGGTGCTGTCGGAGGAATTCGGCGTGAGCCGCACCGTGATCCGCGAGGCCATCGCGCGGCTGCGGCATGAGGGGGTGGTGGAATCGCGCCAGGGCAGCGGCGTGTTCGTCACCGAGCAGGCCGGCATCCGGCCGCTGCGTATCGACTACACCGATACGGCCACGCTGGAATCGGTGCTGCAGATCGTCGAGCTGCGCCGCGCGATCGAGGCCGAGGTGGCGGCGCAGGCCGCGCGTTGCCGCACCGACGCGAGCATGGCGGCGATCGACGCGGCGCTGGCGCGCATCGACGCGGAGGAAGCCGCGGGCGGCGACGGCGTGGCGGCCGACGTGGCCTTTCACCGGGCCATTGCCGGGGCCACCGGCAACCCGTATTTCCTCAAGACGCTGGCGTTCCTGAGCCAGTACCTGGAAACCGCCACGCGCGTGACGCGGACCAACGAGGCGCGCCGCGCGGATTTCTCGCGGCAGGTACGCGAGGAGCACCAGTCCATCGTCGCGGCGATCCGCGCCGGCGACGCGCTGGCCGCGCGCAACGCGGCGCAGACGCATATGTACAACGCGGCGCGGCGCCTGTCGCAGGGCAGCCAGCCCGGTCCCGACGAGACCGCGCGCGGGCCGTCCAACTGATCCCGCCTTTTTTCGCAGGAGTTTCCATGAGTCAATCGATCGGCGTCATCGGCCTTGGCGCGATGGGCAACGGCGTCGCGCGCAGCCTGCTGCGCGCCGGCTTCAAGGTGCATGCCTGCGACCTGCGTGCCGAGGTACTGCAACGCTTTGCCGACGCGGGCGGCACGCCCTGCGCCAGCCCGGCCGAGCTGGGCCGGCTGTGCGACGTGGTGGTGACGCTGGTGGTCAACGCCGCGCAGACCGAGGCCGTGCTGTTCGGCGCGGATGGCGCGGCCGCCGCGATGCGGCCCGGCACGCTGGTGATCGCCAGCGCCACGGTGCCGCCCAGCTTTGCCGAGGCGCTGGGCCAGCGCCTCGCCGGGCACGGCATCCTGCTGCTGGACGCGCCGGTATCCGGCGGCGCGGCGCGCGCGGCCAGCGGCGAGATGACCATGATGACTTCCGGCCCGGCCGAGGCCTACGCGCTGGCCGAGGACGTGCTGGCGGCGATGGCGGGCAAGGTCTACCGGCTGGGCGACGCGCATGGCGCGGGCTCCAAGGTCAAGATCATCAACCAGTTGCTGGCCGGCGTGCATATCGCCGCGGCGGCCGAGGCGATGGCGCTGGGCCTGCGCGAAGGCGTGGACGCCGCAGCGCTGTACGAGGTCATCACCCACAGCGCGGGCAACTCGTGGATGTTCGAGAACCGCGTGCCGCATATCCTGGCCGGCGACTACACGCCGCTGTCCGCGGTGGACATCTTCGTCAAGGATCTCGGGCTGGTGCTCGATACCGCGCGTGCCAGCAAGTTCCCGCTGCCGCTGTCGGCCGCGGCGCACCAGATGTTCATGATGGCGTCGAGCGCCGGGCATGGCGGGGAGGACGACTCCGCCGTGATCAAGATATTCCCCGGCATCGGCCTGCCGCAACGCAAGTCGGAGTAAAAACAGCAAGATGACCGTATCCGTCCAATCCCCGCGCGCCCTGCTCGGCTGCATCGCAGACGATTCCACCGGCGCCACCGATCTCGCCAACACGCTGGTGCGCAACGGCATGCGCACCGTGCAGACCATCGGCGTGCCCGCCGGCGCCGCGCTGCCCGGCGTGGAACAGGCCGACGCGCTGGTGGTGGCGCTGAAGTCGCGCACCATTCCCGCCGCCGACGCCATCGCGCAATCGCTCGACGCGCTGCGCTGGCTGCAGGCGCAGGGCTGCCGCCAGTTCTTCTTCAAGTACTGCTCCACCTTCGACTCCACCGACGCGGGCAATATCGGCCCGGTGGCGGAGGCGCTGCTGGCGGCGCTCGGCAGCGATTTCACCATCGCCTGCCCGGCCTTCCCCGAGAACGGCCGCACCATCTTCCGCGGCCACCTGTTCGTGGGCGACGCGCTGCTCAGCGAGTCGGGCATGGAGAACCACCCGCTCACGCCGATGCACGATGCCAACCTGGTGCGCGTATTGCAGCGCCAGAGCAAGGGCAAAGTGGGCCTGCTGCGCCACGACACGGTGGCGCGCGGCAGCGTCGCCGTGCAGCACGCCATCGGCGCCCTGCGCGGCGACGGCGTGCGCATGGCCATCGCCGATGCGGTCAGCGATGCCGACCTGCACACGCTGGGCGAGGCCTGTGCCGCGCTGCCGCTGCTGACCGGCGGCTCCGGCCTGGCGCTGGGCCTGCCGGCCAACTTCCGCCGCGCCGGCCTGCTGCCCGAGCGCGCCGACGCGGACAACGTGGCGCCCGTGACCGGCCCGGCGCTGGTGCTGGCCGGCAGCGCGTCGAAGGCGACCAACGCCCAGGTCGCGCAGTGGCTGGCGAACCAGCGCCCCGCCCTGCGCCTCGATCCGCTGGCGCTGGCCGAAGGCGCGCCGCTGGTCGAGCAGGCGCTGACGCTGATCGCCGCGCACGCCGAGCCGGTGCTGGTCTACGCCACCACCTCGCCCGAGCAGGTCAAGGCCGCGCAGGCGGCGCTGGGCGTGGAGCGGGCCGGCCATCTGGTCGAGCAGGCGCTGGCCGACATCGCCGCGGCGGCGAAGGCGCGCGGCACGCGCCGCTTCGTGGTGGCCGGCGGCGAGACCTCCGGCGCGGTGGTGCAGGCGCTCGGCGTGCAGGCGCTGCGCATCGGCGCGCAGATCGCGCCGGGCGTGCCGGCCACCGTCACGCTGGAGGCGCAGCCGCTGGCGCTGGCGCTCAAGTCCGGCAACTTCGGCGGCCCGGATTTCTTCGACGAGGCGCTGCGCCGCCTGGGAGGCGAGGCATGAGCCGCGAAGCGACCCTGCGCGAGGAGATCTGCCGCATCGGCGCCAGCCTCTACCAGCGCGGCTATACCGTGGGCAGCGCCGGCAACATCAGCGCGCGGCTCGACGACGGCTGGCTGATCACGCCGACCGACGCCTGCCTCGGCATGCTGGACCCGGCGGCCATCGCCAAGGTGGACGGCGCCGGCGCGTGGGTGGCGGGCGACAAGCCGTCCAAGACGCTGACCCTGCACCGCGCCATCTACGACAACAACCCGCAGGCGCACGGCGTGATCCACACGCATTCCACCCACCTGGTGGCGCTGAGCCTGGCGGGCGCGTGGCGCCCCGACGACGTGCTGCCGCCGATCACGCCCTACTACGTGATGAAGGTCGGGCACATCCCGCTGATTCCCTACCACCGCCCCGGCGATCCCGCCGTGGCCGCGCGCGTGGCCGGGCTGGCCGCCGAGGTGCGCGGCGTGCTGCTGGCGCGCCTGGGGCCGGTGGTGTGGGAGTCCACCGTCTCGCGCGCCGCGTTCGCGCTGGAGGAACTGGAAGAGACCGCCCGGCTCTGGCTGATGCCCGGGAACAAGCCCGAGCCGCTCGACGAACACGCGCTGGCGGAACTGCGCGACACCTTCAAGGCGCGCTGGTAGCCCGCGCCGGCCGCCTCGCGTTCCGGCGGGCAGGCCGGCGCGCTTTGTGGCACCGTATGCGCTGCGCCGCCCGGCGCCCCCCGCGCGCGCGCGGCCGGGCACGGCGGCCCGGCCACAACCGCATCTTTCCTGGAGCACCGCATGCCGCGCTTTGCCGCCAATCTCTCGATGATGTACACCGAGCACGCCTTCCTGGACCGCTTCGCCGCCGCCGCGGCCGACGGCTTCAAGGCGGTGGAATTCCTGTTCCCCTACGAGCATCCCGCCGCCGAGATCCGCGCGCGCCTCGACGCCAGCGGCCTCGCGCAGGCGCTGTTCAACGCGCCGCCCGGCGACTGGCGCGCCGGCGAGCGCGGCATGGCCGCGCTGCCCGGGCGCGAGGCCGAGTTCCGCGACACGATCGCGCGCGCGCTGGAATACGCCGCGGTGATCGGCAACGACCGCATCCACGTGATGGCCGGCATGGTGCCGGCCGGCGCCGACCGCGCGCGCCACCGCGCCTGCTACCTGGAAAACCTGGCCCATGCCGCGCGCGCGGCCGCCGCGCAGGGCGTGACCGTGCTGATCGAGCCGATCAACGGCCGCGACATGCCGGGCTATTTCCTCAACCGCCAGGACGACGGCCAGGCCATCTGCAAGGAGGTCGGCGCGGCCAACCTCAAGGTGCAGTTCGACTGCTACCACTGCCAGATCGTGGAGGGCGACCTCGCCGTCAAGCTCAAGCGCGACATGGCCGGCATCGGCCACATCCAGATCGCCGGCGTGCCCGAGCGGCACGAGCCTGACCTGGGCGAACTCAACTATCCCTACCTGTTCGACGTGATCGACGGCCTCGGCTACGACGGCTGGATCGGCTGCGAATACCGCCCGCGCGCCGGCACCACGGCCGGGCTGGGCTGGGTCAGGCCGTATCTCGAGGGCTGATTCCCGGCACAACGCATGCCGCCGCCGGGCGGCGCTGACGGAGGACAACGATGCACGTACTGATTACCGGCGGCGCCGGCTTTCTCGGCCTGCGGCTCGCCCGCCTGCTGCTCGCGCGCGGCACCCTCGACATCGGCGGCCAGCCGGTCGCCATCGAAGGCCTGACGCTGCTCGACGTGGCGGCCCCGCCGCCGCTCGGCGACGCGCGCGTGCGCGTGGTCACCGGCGACCTGTCCGATCCCGCCGTGCTGGCGCGGGCCATCGACGCGCGCACCGGCGCCGTGTTCCATCTCGCGGCCGTGGTGAGCGGCCAGGCCGAGGCGGACTTCGCGCTCGGCATGCGCGTCAACCTCGACGCGGCGCGCGCGCTGCTGGAAACCTGCCGCGCGCTCGGCCACCGGCCGCGCGTGGTGTTCACCAGTTCGGTGGCGGTGTACGGCGGCACCCTGCCCGCGCTGGTGCAGGACGACACCGCGCTCAACCCGCAGTCGTCCTACGGCGCGCAGAAGGCCATCGGCGAGCTGCTGCTGTCCGACTACAGCCGGCGCGGCTTCGTCGACGGGCGCGTGCTGCGCCTGCCCACCATCAGCGTGCGCCCGGGCAAGCCCAACGCGGCGGCCTCGTCGTTCGCCAGCGGCATCATCCGCGAGCCGCTCGCCGGCGAGGCGGCCAACTGCCCGGTGGCGCCGGACACGCCGCTGTGGCTGCTGTCGCCGCGCGGCGCCATCGCGGCGCTGGTGCGCGGCATGGAGCTCGACGGCGAGGCCTTCGGCGAGCGCCGCGCGGTCAACCTGCCGGGGCTGTCGGTCACGCCGCGGCAGATGGTGGCGGCGCTGCGCGAGGTGGCCGGCGATTTCGTCGCCGACCGCGTCACCTGGGAGCGCGACGCGCGCATCGAGAACATCGTCGGCACGTGGCCGGCGGCGTGGAACACGCAGCGCGCGCTGGCGCTGGGCTTCGCCGGCGACGACGGCTTCGAGGCCGTGATCCGCGGCTATATCGAGGACGCCGGGATCGCGCCGTGGAAAAGGCGTGGCACGCCGGATCAGCCCTCCGGCGTCACCACCTCGTAGGCCAGGATCTTCTCGCGCACCGCGCCCGGCACGGGCGTCGACTTGCGGCTCTCGGGACCGGCGCACACGTAGACGATCTCGCCGGTGATCAGGTGCTCGTCGCCGCGGTACATCTCCACGCGGAACAGCATGCTGGAGCGCCCCATGCGGGCGATCCGGCCGCGGATGTCCAGCACGTCGTCGAAGCGCGCCGAGGCGTGATACTCCAGCGTGGACTTGACCACGAAGATGTCCACGCCATGCGCGTGCAGCACGTCCTCGGGATAGCGGATGCCCACCGCGCGCCAGTATTCGGTCACGCAGATGTCGCAATAGGTCAGGTAGTGCGCGTTGAAGACGATCGACTGCGGATCGACCTCGGCCCAGCGCACGCGCAGCGGCATGCTGTGGCGGAATTGTTCCTTGGCCATGAAAAAAAAGCTCCTGCTGAATGGAAAAACGGCGCCGGCCCTGGCGGGACCGGCGCCGCGCGCATGTCCGCGGCGAGTGCGGCGGATGCGGCGGGCCGAAGCCCGCCCGCGCCTCACTGCGGCTTGTTCAGGCCCAGCTTGTCGATGATGGCCTTTTCCTTCTTCACCGTGTCGGCGGCGAAGTGGGCGTATTGCTCGCTGCTCATGTAGTACGGCTCCATGTCGAACTTGGCGAGCGACTCGCGGTAGTTCGGCATTTCCATCGCTTTCTTGAAGGCATCATGCAGCTTCTTGACGATCTTCGGGTCGGTGCCCTTGGGCGCCACGATGCCAAACGGCGAAGTCTGCACGATGCCGTAGCCGAGTTCCTTGAGCGTGGGCACGTTGGGGAAGCGCGCCGAGCGCTTCTCGCCCCAGGTCGACAGCAGGCGCAGCTTGCCGGACTCCACGTAGGGCGCCCACGCCGGCGTGTCGGCCACCGACATCACGTGGCCGCCCAGCAGCGCCTGCATCGATTCCGAGTTGCCCTTGTACGGGATATGCGAGAACTGCACGTTCTGCTTCATGGCCAGCTCTTCCATCGTCAGGTGCAGCGTGGTCATCGAACCCGGCGAGCCGTAGGTCAGCTTGCCCGGGTTGGCGCGCGCGTAGGCCATGTAGTCCTGCATGGTCTTGATCGGCGAATCCACCGGCACCACCAGGCCGAACGAATAGCCGGCCAGGTTGATCACGTAGCTCAGGTCCTTGACCGGGTCCCAGTTGATCTTGGTGGTGTACGGCAGGCGGTAGACCGGCATGGCCACCTGCGCCAGCGTGTAGCCATCGGGCTGGGTCGACTGCATCAGCTGGGCCGGCAGCACGCCGCCCGCGCCGGGCTTGTTCTCGATGATGACGGGCTGGCCGAGGATCTTGGAGGCGTTTTCCGCCAGCACGCGGAACGGCAGGTCGGTCGAGCCGCCCGCGGTATAGCCGATGATGAGGCGCACCGGCCGCTGCGGGAAATTGTCCGCCTGCGCCTGGACCGGCGCGCTGGCCAGGCCGAGGGTTGCCACGGTAGCGGCGAACACGCCCGCTTGGGCGAGGAATTGGCGGCGTTGCATGAGTCTGTGTCTCCTGTTTCTACTGTTGCTACGACTACCGCCGCGGGCGGAACGCCCGCGGCGCATTGGGATAAAGCCATGAATCGGTGGTTCTGCGACCGCTTCGATCCGGCTGCCGGTGTCGGCCGGCGGCCGCGCTCAACCGCTGCCGAAGGCGGCGCGCAAGGCGGCGACGGCGTCCGCGTGGGCGGCCGCCACGGCCGGGACGAAACGCCCCAGCTTGAAGAAATCGTGGATCATGCCGGGGTAGTCGGCCAGCGCGGCGGGCACGCCGGCGGCGCGCAGCTTGGCCGCGTAGGCCACGCCCTCGTCGTGCAGCGGGTCGTAGCCGGCCACGGCGATCCAGGCCGGGCAGCAGCCGCGCACGTCGGCGCCGTGGCCACCGCCGTCGAGCGGGGCGAAGCGCCAGTCGTCGCGGCTGGCCTCGCTGTCGAGGTACTGCGAGAAAAACCACTGGATCATCGGCGCGGTCAGCAGGTAGCCCTCGGCCAGCGCGCGGTGCGAAGGCGTGTCCTGGCGCGCGCAGGTGCCGGGGTAGATCAGCATCTGCAGCACCGGCGCCAGCCCCGCGTCGCGCGCGTGCACGGCGCAGGCGGCGGCGAGCGTGCCGCCCGCGCTGTCGCCGCCGAGCGCGATGCGGGCCGGGTCCGCGCCGAGGTGGGCGGCCTCGTGGAAGATCCACTGCATGACGTCGAACGCATCGTTGGCGGCGTAGGGAAACTGCCATACCGGCCCGAGCCGGTAGTCCACCGACAGCACCATGCAGTCGCCCCGCGCGCACAGCAGGCGGCACAGCGGGTCGTGCGAATTGACGCTGCCCACGGTGAAGCCGCCGCCGTGGAAGTACAGCAGCAGCGGCAGCGGCTCGACCCAGCTTGCCGCGCGCGGCGCGTACAGGCGCAGCGGGATCTCGTAGCCGTCGCGCGCCGCCACCGTCAGGTTTTCCACGCTGTGCACCGGCGTCGGCGCGATGTCCATGATGGGCGCGCTCTTCTCGTAGGCGGTCTTGGCGTCGATCGGGTCGAGCTCGTGGATGCCGGGCCGCTTGACGCGCCGGATCAGGTCCAGCAGCGCCGCCACCTGCGGATCGAGCGCGGCCGCGGGCATGCCGGGCGTGCCGCGCGTGTGGGGGATGCCGGACGCGGCGGGAGCGGACTGGGCGAACCCCTGGGGCGAGGCGGGAACGGCGGTCATGGGCGGTCGATGCGGGCTGGGTGAATCTCCGGCGGGGCCGGATTTCCGGCGGCACGGAAACGGTGGCGCGGAAGCGGTGGCGCGGAAGCGGCGCGCAGCCGGAATTCAAATTGTGAACGGTCGTTCGATTTTAGTATGATTCCGGATGTTTCGGCAGCAACACAATGGAAATTTACCGCGGGACTGGCCAGGGTGGCCGCTTTTGCGCGATCATCGGTCATCGCCGGATAAATAAAACACCGCACGGACGGAGACAACCCAGATGGCCTTCATCTACTACCTGACGCATATCCATCTCGACTTCGGCGCCATCGGCCAGCTGCCGGCGGAGTGCGCGCGCATCGGCATCCGCCGCCCGCTGCTGGTGACCGACAAGGGCGTGGTCGCCGCCGGCGTGGCGCGGCAGGCCATCGACGCGCTCGCCGGCCTGCCGCACGCGGTCTTCGACGAGACCCCGTCCAACCCCACCGAGGCGATGGTCAAGAAGGCCGCCGCGCTGTACCGCGAGAGCGGCTGCGACGGGCTGGTGGCGGTCGGCGGCGGCTCCTCCATCGACCTCGCCAAGGGCATCGCCATCCTCGCCACGCACCCGGGCGAGCTGACCACCTACGCCACCATCGAAGGCGGCAGCGCGAAGATCACCGAGCGCGCCGCGCCGCTGATCGCCGTGCCCACCACCGCCGGCACCGGCAGCGAGGTGGCGCGCGGCGCCATCATCATCCTCGAGGACGGCCGCAAGCTCGGCTTCCATTCGTGGCACCTGCTGCCCCGCTCCGCCATCTGCGACCCCGGCCTCACGCTCGGCCTGCCCGCGGGGCTGACCGCCGCCACCGGCATGGACGCCATCGCGCATTGCGTGGAGACGTTCCTGGCGCCGGCCTTCAACCCGCCCGCCGACGGCATCGCGCTGGACGGCCTGGAGCGCGGCTGGAAGCATATCGAGCGCGCCACCCGCGACGGCCAGGACCGCGACGCGCGCCTGAACATGATGAGCGCCTCCATGCAGGGCGCGATGGCGTTCCAGAAGGGCCTGGGCTGCGTGCATTCGCTGTCGCATCCGCTCGGCGGCCTGAAGATCGACGGCAAGACCGGCCTGCACCACGGCACGCTCAACGCGGTGGTGATGCCCGCGGTGCTGCGCTTCAACGCCGACGCGCCAAGCGTGGTGCGCGAGGACCGCTACGCGCGCCTGCGCCGCGCGATGGGCCTGCCCGAAGGCGCCGACGTGGCGCAGGCGGTGCACGACATGACCGCGCGCCTGGGCCTGCCCACCGGCCTGCGGCAGATGGGCGTGACCGAGGACATGTTCGACAAGGTGATCGCCGGCGCGCTGGTGGACCACTGCCACAAGACCAACCCGAAGGAGGCCAGCGCGGCGGACTACCGGCGTATGCTGGAGCAATCCATGTAAGTACGGCGGCGGGCCGGCGAGAGCAAGGCAATGCGTGGCGCGGGACCGCCGAGAAGATCCGGTTTCATCCAGGCTCATCCAGCTTCATCCCACCAGCACGGAGAGACGTCATGACAGGGGAACACCTGCAGGTCTTGCACGGAGATATCACCCGCATGGAAGTTGACGCCATCGTCAACGCGGCCAACAGCGGCCTGCTCGGCGGCGGCGGCGTCGACGGCGCCATCCACGGCGCCGGCGGGCCCGCCATCATGGCCGCCTGCCGCGGCATCCGCGAGACCCGCGGCGGCTGCCCGACCGGACAGGCGGTCATCACCACCGGCGGCCTGCTGCCCGCGCCCTACGTGATCCACGCGGTCGGCCCGGTCTGGGAAGGCGGCAGCCACAACGAAGACGCGCTGCTCGCCAGCGCCTACCAGGCCAGCGTGGCGCTGGCCGCGCAGCACAAGCTGCGCACCATCGCCTTTCCCAACATCAGCACCGGCATCTACGGCTTTCCGCGCGAGCGCGCCGTCGACATCGCCATCGACGCGGTGCGCCAGGCCCTGGCCGCGGCGCCCAGCATCGAGCAGGTCAGCTTCGTCTGCTTCGACGAGGAGAACTACCAGCTGTACCGGCAGCGCCTGAGCTGAACGCGGGCGGCCACGGCGCCTTCGCGGCAGCCGGCCGCGACAGCGCCGCGCCTGCGCTATCTCACCAGCGCCTTGATCGCCAGCTTCTTGGTCATCTGGAACATGACCGGGAAGCGCGTCTCCACGCCCAGCACGACGCGGCTGCCGAGGCTGTCCATGTCCTTGGGGCAATGGAACTGCATGCCGTCGAACTGCTTGAGGTTCAGCGGCTTGATGCGCGACTGGAACTGCAGGAAGCGGTGCGACTGCGGGATGTAGTGCGCGGTCAGCGAGTTGCGCGAGAACTGCGGGCGCGTGGTGCGCAGGCTGCCGTGGATGGTCATCGAGTGCCAGAACAGCACGTCGCCCTTGCGCAGCGCGGGCGCCTCGAAGCGCAGCCCGTTCTCGGCGATCACCTTGCGGATCAGCCCCTTGTACTTGTCGTGGTTGAAGGCCACGTCGAAGTCCTTGCCGTTGCGCACCATGTCGAGCCGGTGGCTGCCCGGCACCACGAAGAAGCGCCCGGCGCCCGCGTCGATGTCCTCCAGCGCGTACCAGCTGCCGGCCATGCTGCCGATGCGCTCGCTGTCGAGGTAGTAGCTGTCCTGGTGCGGCCAGGTCTCCGAGTTGCCCTCGAAGTACATGCTCTGCACCAGCTTGACCTCCTCGTCGAGCAGCGCCCGCCCGATCTTGCGGATCGGGTCGCTGGCGAAGACCCTGACCGCCAGCGACTTCAGCGGCGCGAAATCGAGCTGGCCGAGCGACTGGAGGTTGAGGATCGGGTTCATCACGAAGCCGAACTCGTTGATCCGGTTCTTCTCGGGATTGGCCGTGGCCTGCCGGTAGATGTAGCCCGGATACGGCTTCACGGTCCGGGCGAACGCATTGCGTATGGCGTCGCAGGTGGCCGGCTCGACCACGCCGCGGATCACCGTGTAGCCGTTCTCGTCGTAGTAGCGCCGGGCCTGGGCCAGCTGGGCCAGCGTGAAATAGCTGGCGCCCTCTTCGGCACTTTCTGGAATCGTGATCTCCGTCCCGACGGGACTGATGATGGTATGCATACCTTCCCCCGGCCTGTGTGCTTTCCGTGCCGTTCAGCATGGCGCGAGGCCGGCGCCATGCCAAGCCGGATTCGCCGCGAAGGCCGACGGCGGCTATAAGCCGTCCGGAGGAGATGGCATCGGCCAGAGGAATGAACCACGGGTGGCGCCGCGCGCCGGGGGATCCGCGCTATGGCGTGGCGGCCGCGGCACTCGCCGCGAGCGCCCCTTCCAGCGCCCGGCTTACCGCGGCCTGCGCGTGCAGCGCGGTGGTGTCGAAGACCGGCAGCGGCACGTCGTCCTGCCCGATCAGCAGCGCGATTTCGGTGCAGCCCAGGATCACGCCGCCCGCGCCCTGTGCCCGCAGGTCGTCGACCACGCGCCGGTATGCGTCGCGCGAGTCGTCGCGCACGATGCCGTGGCACAGCTCGTCGTAGATCACGCGATGCACCAGCGCGCGCGCCTCGGGCCCGGGCACCAGCGCTTCGATGCCGTGCCGGTCCAGCATGCGGCCGCGGTAGAAATCCTGCTCCATCGTGAAGGCGGTGCCGAGCAGGCCCACGCGCGCGATGCCGGCCGCGCGCAGCGCCTGCGCGGTGGGATCGACGATGTGGAGGAACGGGATGTCGAGCGCCGCCTCGATGGCGGGCGCCACGCGGTGCATGGTGTTGGTGCACAGCACGACGAAATCCGCACCGGCGGCCTGCACCTGCAGCGCGGCCTCGCGCATGCTTTCGGCAAGCTCGTCCCAGCGCCCGGCATGCTGGAGTGCCTTGACCTGCTCGAAGCTGACCGTGACCATCACGCTGCGCGCGTTGTGGTGGCCGCCGAGCCGCCGCTTCATGTCCTGGTTGATGAGCCGGTAGTACTCGGCCGAGGATTCCCAGCTCATGCCGCCGATCAGTCCGATGGTCTTCATTCCGTGCCTTCCCCGCGCGCGCCGGCGCTGTGCGAACCGGCGCCACTGTAGCAGGCGCCGCCGCCGCGGCCCATGCACAGTCGCGCGCGCGCCGACCGGGCCAGCGCCGCCGCGCCGGCCGGCATGCGGCCGGTGCGCGCCACCGCGGCGGTCAGGGCAAGGCGCTGCGGATCAACAGGTTGATGCGCTCGGGCTGCTCGTGCACCACCCAGTGCGTGCCGTCGGGAATGCGCTCGAGGCGCATCTCGGGCACGAACCGGTCGAGCCCGTCCAGCAGGCTCCTGGGCAGCGCGGTGTCGCGCTCGCCCCAGATCACCAGCGTGGGCACGCGCACCGTGAAGGCGGCCGGGTCCAGCCTGGAGATGTCGGGCGGCGTCTCGCCGGGGCCGGGCGGGTGCATGGGCGAGGCGCGGTAGTAGTTCACGCCGCCGGTCAGCGGATGCGAGCCGCGGGCCCCGGGCTGCGACCACGCCGCGTGGTATTTCTCGCGCGTCTCCCCGCCGAACCACGGCGCCGGCTGCCCGTCCGGCCCGTGGAGGAAGCGCTCCAGCCTGGCGAAGCCGTCCGCCGCCAGCGCCTCCTCGGCGCCGGGCTGGCGCAGCCAGTTCATGTAGGCCGAGGCCTTCTGCTGCTCGGGGCTGCCGAGCAGCGCCTTGGCGAACACATAGGGATGCGGCGAATTGATGATGACCAGGCGCTCGACCAGTTGCGGGAACTGGATCGCGAGGTTCCAGCAGATCGCCCCGCCCCAGTCGTGCGCCACCACCACGCAGCGCGAATACCCGAGCGCGTTGACCAGCTGCACCAGGTCCTCGACGATATGGCGCGGCCGGTAGGCCTCGACTTCGGCCGGCTTGCTCGACAGGTTGAAGCCGCGCAGGTCCGGCGCCACCGCGAAGTGCGTCTTGCCGAATTCGGCGAGCTGCGCTTCCCACTCGTACCAGAACTCCGGAAAGCCGTGCACGAACAGCACCAGCGGCCTGCCCCGCTCGCCCGCGCTGGCGTAGTGCAGGCGCGTGCCGTTGGGCAAGGTGGCGTACTGCAGGTGACGGATGACTGCAGCCTTGGACATGGTTTCTCCTCCCTTGCCGCGATGAGTTTGTCTGCGTCGGGCACGCGGCAGCGTGGGGTAACGCACGAACCGTGCCCGCGCGCCGCCTATCCGCGCAGCGCCGCCACCAGCCCGGCGCGCACCTCGGGCTTGTCCGCGAACGGGTCGCCGGGGTTGCGCTGGCCGATGATGTCCCCGAAACGCTGCCGCACCGGATCGAGCTGCTGCGGATGCGAATAGATGTAGAAGCCGTTGTCGCGGATCGCGTCGAAGGTGATCTGCGCGACCTCGGCGGCCGTGACCTTGCCCGAGCTGACCGCCTTGTCCGACATCGCCTGCGACACCAGTTGCGAGCGCGTGAGCGGCCCCTCGTTGGCGAGCTCCGCGGGCCGGTTGCGGCCCGACCTGGTGATGCCGGTCGGCACGAAATACGGGCACAGCACCGAGCAGCGCACCTGCTCGCTGACCAGGCTCAGGTCCTGGTACAGCGACTCGGACAGCGCCACCACCGCGTGCTTGGACACGTTGTACACGCCCATCGCCGGCGGGCTCAGCAGGCCGGCCATCGAAGCCGTGTTGACGATGTGGCCTTCGAACGACGGGTCCTTCCGCGCCGCGGCCAGCATCAGCGGCGTGAAGATGCGCACGCCGTGGATGACGCCGTGGAGATTGACGCCGAGCACCCATTCCCAGTCGCGCTCGGTGTTCTCCCACAGCAGGCCGCCGGCGCCCACGCCGGCGTTGTTGAACAGCAGGTTGACCTGGCCGAAGGTGGCGATGGCGGCATCGGCCAGCGCCTGCACCTGCTCGGCCCGGGACACGTCCACGCGCACGCCGATCGCCGGCACGCCCTGCGCCTTGAACTCGGCCACGGTGGCGTCCAGCGCGTCTTCCTGCACGTCGGCCAGCACCAGCTTCATGCCGAGGCCGGCGCCGATCCTGGCGAACTCCTTGCCGAAGCCGGACGCGCCGCCCGTGATCACCGCCACCTTGCCCTGGAATTGCTTCATGTCGTCTGCCTCTCGTCCTGTGTCGTCGCGATGTCGCCGCAATGTCGTCGTTATGTCGTCGTTATGTCGTAGCCATGTCGTTCCGGCGGCCCTGCCGTGGCCGGATGCCGTCAGTCCAGCAGGTCGGGCTGTTCCTTGACGATGCGCGCGTACAGCGGCTGGAACTGGAACCAGCCCGCCTGCGCGGTGCCGACGATCGAGTACGCCTGGCGCGCCGCGGCATCCGAGATCATCTTCAGCGGCGCGTTGGTGCGCGCCGCGGCGGCCTCGGCCAGCAGCTGCACCTGGCACGAGCGCTCCATCGTGATGAACCACCACGCGGCCTCGTCCACCGTCTTGCCCACGGTCAGCAGGCCGTGGTTCTGCAGAATGGCCGCCTTGTTGCCGCCGAGCGCGTTGGCGATGCGCTGGCCTTCGTCGAGCTCCACCACCACGCCACCGAAGTCGTCGTAGACCGCGTGGTCGTTGTAGAACGCGCACACGTCCTGCGTGAGCGGGTCGAGCGGGCGGCCCAGCGTGGACCACGCGCGCCCGTGCGTGCTGTGCGAGTGCGCGGCGGCCACGGCGTCCGTGCGGGTCTGGTGCACGCGCGAGTGGATGGCGAAGGCCGCGGCGTTGACCGGGTGGGCGCCCTCCACCACGTCGCCGTGGTGGTCGCAGCGGATCAGGTTGGAGACCTTGACCTGGCTGAAATGCACGCCGAACGGATTGACCCAGAACGTATCGGGAAACTCGGGATCGCGCGCGGTGATGTGGCCCGCCACGCCCTCGTCGAAGCCGAACTTCGAGAACAGGCGAAACGCCGCCGCGAGGCGCTGCTTGCGGTGCAGGCGCTCCGCGGCCGGCGTGTCGAACTGCGGCGGGCGCGGCAACATGCGGTACCGCGCCTTGACCTCCTCGGAGAGGCCGGCGGCGATGTCGTCGGGGTTGTCCTGCGGCTTGGTGTGGTCTGCCGGTGCGTTCATGGGGAGTCTCCTTTCTTATGTGGTTGGCTGGCCGCGCCCTGGCGCGCCTACACCAGCTTGACGAGCTGCTTGCCGAAATTCCTGCCCTTGAGCAGGCCCATGAAGGCTTCGGGCGCGCTGGCCAGGCCCTGCGCGATGCTCTCGCGGAACTTGAGCTTGCCCTGCGCCACCGCCGCGCCCAGTTCCTGCAGCGCCTGCGGCCACAGTTCCATGTGCTCGGACACGATGAAGCCTTCCACGGTCAGGCGCGACACCAGGATCAGTTGCGGGTTCTTCAGCGGCATCGGCTGGCCGTCGTAGCCGGCGATCATGCCGCACACGGCGATGCGGCCGAAGGCGTTCATGCGCGCCAGCACGGTGTCGAGGATCTCGCCGCCGACGTTCTCGAAATAGCCGTCCACGCCGTCGGGCGTGGCTTCCTTGAGCATGGCATAGAGTTCCTTGCCGTCGCGCGCGGCCTTGTAGTCGATGCAGGCGTCGAAGCCCAGCTCGCCGGTCACGTAGTCGCACTTGTCCTTGCCGCCGGCAAAGCCCACCACGCGGCAGCCCTTGAGCTTGGCGAGCTGGCCCACCACGCTGCCGACCGCGCCCGACGCCGCGCTGACCGCCACGGTCTGGCCGGCCTTGGGCGCGATGATCTTGTTCAGGCCGTACCAGGCCGTCACGCCGGGCATGCCGACCGAGCCGAGATAGGCCGACAGCGGGATGCGCGTGGTGTCGACCTTCTGGATGCCGGCGCCGTCGCTCACGCCGAGCTCCTGCCAGCCGAACATGCCCACCACCTTGTCGCCCACGGCGTATTTCGCGTTCTTCGAGGCGATCACCTCGCCCACCGTGCCGCCGATCATCACCTGGTCCAGCGGCTGCGGCGCGGCGTAGGACTTGCTGTCGTTCATGCGCCCGCGCATGTACGGGTCGAGCGACAGGTAGTGGTTGCGGACCAGCACCTGGCCGTCCGCCAGCTCCGGCACCGGCACTTCCTCGAGGCGGAAATTGCCGGGCGTGACCGCGCCGGCGGGACGCGAGGCCAGCACGATGCGCTTGAAGGTATTCGACATGATGGTTTCCTTGCAGTGAAACGGGCGATGGCGGATGCGCGCCGCCCTTCGTTGTCGGTGGAACGCGCCGGCGGCGCGGCTTGTTTCAACAGGGCGGGCGCGCGGTGCGGCCGGCGCGCGCGGCGAGTGCAGCAGGCGCGGTCGGTCTCAGGCGCCGCGCGGCGGCGGCGGTCCGTTCAGGCTGCATCTTGTCTCCGTTCTCTGTTGTCTTTATCGGTGCTGCATGCCGGCGTTTGCCGCCGGTCTGGGTATCGTTTGCCTGCTCCCCCTTCTGGCGCGCCGGCCTCAGCCGTCGGCGCCGGTGTCGGCGGCGGCGCTGCTGGCGCGCTGCGGCGGCACGCGCCTGACGTACTTGAACGTGCCCGAGCCGCGCGACACGGTCTTGCCGTCGCCGTCGACGATCTCCGCCTCGCAGAACGCCATCGTGCTGGTGCGGTGCACGCACTGGCCGCGCGCGATCAGCCTGCCGCGGCCCGGCGCCATGAAGGCGGTCTTCATCTCGATCGTCACCACGCCGCGGCCGTCGCCGTCGGCCGCGCGCCCGGCAATCGCCATCGCCACGTCGAGCAGCGTCATCAGCACGCCGCCGTGGGCCATGTCCCAACTGTTCTGGTGGCGCTCCTCGAGCGCCAGTTCGATCTCGCTGCCTTCGCGGTCCATGCGGTTGCATTGCACGCCGAGCGCGGCGAGGAAGGGAATCCTGAGGGGAAAGCCGTTGGTCTGGTTCATGGATGGTGAATAGGGCTGAAAACGGGGTCGGCGCGCCGGCGGAAACCTGCAAGCGGCATGCCCGCCGCGCACCGGTTGCATTAAAGCATGGCTCAGACCGCGCTGACGCCCCCGTCCACCGCCAGCACCTGGCCCGTGATGTGCTTGCCGGCCGCGCTGGCGAACAGCAGCGCGGCGCCCTTCAGGTCTTCGTCGTCGCCGAGGCGGTGCAGCGGCACGCCGGCGCACATGGCGTCCACGCCCAGGCGGTCGAGCGAGCCCTGCGTCATCTTCGAGGGGAAGAAGCCCGGCGCCAGCGCGTTGACGGTGATGTTGTGCTCGCCCCACTCGGCCGCCAGCGTGCGCGTGAAATTGACTACGGCGCCCTTGGAGGTGTTGTAGGCGATGGTCTCCATCGTCCCCGGCGGGTTGCCCGCCAGCCCGGCGATGGAAGCCACGTTGATGATGCGGCCGTAGCGGCGCGGGATCATCGACAGCTTGCCGATGCGCTGCGACAGCAGGAACAGGCCGCGCACGTTGAGGTTCATGACCTTGTCCCAGGCCTCCACCGGATGGTCCTCGGCGGGCGCGCCCCAGGTGGCGCCGGCGTTGTTGACGAGGATGTCGACGTGGCCGAGTCTCGCCAGCGCCTCGTCGGCCAGGCGCGCGATGTCCGCGTCGCGCGCACCATCGGCGGCGATCCATTCGGCGTCGATGCCGCGCGCCTTGAGATGCGCCTGGGCCGACTGCAGCTCGTCGGCCTTGCGCGCCGACAGCACCAGGCGCGCGCCCTGCTCGCCGAGCGCCTCGGCAATCTGCAGGCCGAGCCCGCGCGAGCCGCCGGTGATCAGCGCGGTGTTGCCCGTGAGGTCGAACAGTTGCTGGATGGTGTGCATGTTGTCTCCCGATCTGTCGTGGCGCGCGCCGCAGCCGGCGCGCGCGGGTCTTGTCCGTCTTGCCTGCCCGGTATGGCGCCGGAGCGTCAGAACCAGGCGTCCTGCATGTCCAGCGTGGTGCGGTCCAGCGACGCCAGCAGGTCCAGCTGCGGGCCGGCCTTGGGCAGCTCCCAGCGGAAGAAGTACGCCGCCGCGGCCAGCTTGCCGCGGTAGAACGCCACGTCGTCGCCGCCGGCGGTGGCCAGCGCGGCCTGCGCCAGCAGCGCCTGCTCCAGCCAGATCCACGCCACCACCACGTGGCCGAAGGCCTCGAGGTAGACCGATGCGTTGGCCAGCGTCACGCTGGCGTCGCCCGCCGCCCACAGCGCCTGCGTGACCTCGGCCACGCGCCTGACGGCGGCGCCCAGCGCGCGCGCGTGGCCGGCCAGTCCGGCGTCGCCGCCGGCCAGCGCGCGGCCGATGGTGGCCTGGATTTCCGCGCCCAGCGCCTTGAACGCCGCGCCGTCCTTCATCACCACCTTGCGGCCCAGCAGGTCCAGGCCCTGGATGCCGTGCGTGCCTTCGTGGATCGGGTTGAGGCGGTTGTCGCGGTAGAACTGCTCGACGTTGTACTCGCGCGTGTAGCCGTAGCCGCCGTGCACCTGGATGGCCAGGCTGTTGGCCTCCAGGCACCATTGCGACGGCCAGCTCTTGGCGATCGGCGTGAGGATGTCGAGCAGCAGCGCCAGCCGTTCGTGCTCGGCGCCCGCGGCGGCGCGCTCCTGGTCGACCAGTTGCGCGCAATACAGGTTGAGCGCCAGCCCGCCTTCCACGTAGCTCTTCTGCGCCAGCAGCATGCGGCGGATGTCGGCATGCTCGACCAGCCGCACCTGCGGGCTGGCCGGGTCCTTGCCGCCGGGGCCGACCGGGCGGCCCTGCGGGCGGTTGCGCGCGTAGTCCAGCGCGTGCAGGTAGCCGGTGTAGCCCAGCATCACCGCGCCCAGGCCCACGCCGATGCGCGCCTCGTTCATCATGTGGAACATGCAGGCCAGGCCCTTGTGCGGCTCGCCCACCAGGTAGCCGATCGCGCCGGCCTTGCCGCCGGGCCGGTACTTCATGCCCTCGCCGAAGTTCAGCAGGCAGTTGGTGGTGCCGCGATAGCCCATCTTGTGGTTCAGCCCGGCCAGCACCACGTCGTTGTGCTCGCCGAGGCTGCCGTCGGCGTTGACCAGGTACTTCGGCACGATGAACAGCGAGATGCCCTTCACGCCGGGAATCAGCTTGCCGTCCGGGCCGGGGATCTTGGCCAGCACGAGGTGCACGATATTGTCGGAGAGCTCGTGCTCGCCGGCCGAGATCCACATCTTGTTGCCGCGCAGGCGGTATTGCGCGCCCAGCGGCGATTCGCCCTCGTGGTCGGCGCGCGTGGTGATGTCCGACAGCGACGAGCCGGCCTGCGGCTCGGACAGGCACATGGTGCCGAAGAAGCGCCCTTCCATCTCCGGCTTGACGAAGGTCTCCACCTGCGCCGGCGTGCCGTGCGCGAGCAGCAGGTTGGCGTTGCCGATGGTCAGGAACGGATAGGAGCTGGTGCCGACGTTGGCACCCTTGAAGTAGGCGAAGCCGGCCTTCTCGACCACCACCGGCAACTGCATGCCGCCGATCCCGTAGTCCTGCCCGGCGGCCATCAGCCCGGCCTCGCAGAAGGCCTTCAGCGCGGCCTTGACCTCGGGGATGATGGTGACGGTCTCGCCGTCGAAATGCGGCTCGTGCTGGTCGTTCTTCTTGTTGTGCGGCGCGAACAGGTCGGCGGCGATCTTCTCGCAGGTATCGAGCGCGGCGTCGAAGGTCTCGCGCGAGTGATCGGCATAGCGCGGGATGCGCGCCAGTTCCTCGACCTTGAGCCACTCGTACAGCATGAAGTTCAGGTCACGGCGGGAAAGGATCAGCGACATGGCAGGAACGGGCTCCTGGTCTGGAAGCGAAAATCGATGATGCGCGCCGCGGGCATGCCGGCCCGCGGCGTCGCTGTCTCCACGGCGGCGCGCTGCGTGGCGCGCCGCTTTTCTTGTTCTTGCGGCAGCGCGGCCAAGGACGCGCGTCAGACCGCGCGAAAACGACCGCACTCCGCGTGTTGGCTCCCCTCTCCCATGCAATGGAAGAGGGGAGCCAACCGCCGGCAATGCCAAGCGGTTTCTTACAGGACCTCGAACAGCCCCGCCGCGCCCTGGCCGCCGCCGATGCACATGGTCACCACCACGTACTTCACGCCGCGGCGCTTGCCTTCGATCAGCGCGTGGCCGACCAGGCGCGCGCCCGACACGCCGTAGGGATGGCCCACCGCGATGGCGCCGCCGTTGACGTTGAGGCGGTCCATCGGGATGCCCAGCTTGTCGGCGCAGTACAGCACCTGCACGGCAAACGCTTCGTTCAGTTCCCACAGGCCGATGTCGTCGACCTTCAGGCCCGCGCGCTTGAGCAGCTTGGGCACCGCGAACACCGGGCCGATGCCCATTTCGTCGGGCTCGCACCCGGCCACGGCAAAGCCGCGGAACACGCCCAGCGGCTGCAGGCCCTTGGCCGCCGCCACCTTGCCGTTCATCACCACGGCCGCCGAGGCGCCGTCGGAGAACTGCGAGGCGTTGCCGGCCGAGATCACGCCGCCGGGCACGGCGGTGCGGATCCTGGCCACGCCTTCGAGCGTGGTGTCGCCGCGGATGCCTTCGTCGGTGGAGACCGTGACCTCCTTGGTCATCAGCTGGCCGGTGGCCTTGTCGGCCACGCCCGCGAGCACCGTGATCGGCACGATCTCGTCGTTGAACTTGCCGGCTTCCAGCGCGGCGAACGCGCGCTGCTGGCTGCGCACGCCGTATTCGTCCTGGCGCTCCTTCGAGATGTTGTAGCGCTTGGCCACGTTCTCGGCGGTCTGCAGCATGTTCCAGTAGATTTCCGGCTTGTTCTTGGTCAGCCAGCTTTCCTGGATCATGTGGCGGTTCATTTCCTGCTGCACGCAGGAGATCGACTCCACGCCGCCGGCCACGAAGATGTCGCCTTCGTCGGCGATCACGCGCTGCGCGGCCATCGCGATGGTCTGCAGGCCAGACGAGCAGAAACGGTTGACGGTGGCGCCGGGCACGGTGACGGGGCAGCCCGCGCGCAGCGCGATCTGGCGCGCGATGTTGGCGCCGGTGGCGCCTTCCGGGTTGGCACAACCCATCAGCACGTCTTCCACCTCGCCGGCGTCGATCCGGGCGCGCGCGATGGCGTGCTGGACCGCGTGGCCGCCCAGGGTAGCGCCGTGGGTCATGTTGAACGAACCCTTCCAGCTCTTGGCCAGGCCGGTCCGTGCGGTGGATACGATGACTGCCTCGTTCATTTGTTGCTCCTCGGATTCTTGGTATCTGCGCAGGCCGCGCCTGCGCGTTGTTCGGTTTGTCCAGCCGGTTTGTCTAGCGCGCGGGCGCGGCGGCGAGCACGTCGGCCGACTGCACGCGCTGCACGCCGGCGGCGGCAAGCTCCTGCCACGCGCGGGCCAGCGAGCCGTCCAGGTCGATGGCGCGGCAGGCGTCCTCGATCACGGCCGCCTCGAAGCCGGCGGCGCGCGCGTCGAGCGCGCTCCAGGCCACGCAGTAGTCGGTCGCCAGGCCCGCGCAGAACACGCGGCGCACGCCGTGCTCGCGCAGGTAGCCGGCCAGCCCGGTGCGCGTGGCGCGGTCCGCCTCCATGAAGGCGGAATAGCTGTCCACGTCGCGGTGGTGGCCCTTGCGGATCACCAGCCGGGCATGCGGCGCGCGCAGGCCCGCGTGCAGCGCGGCGCCCGGCGTGTCCTGCACGCAGTGCACGGGCCACAGCACCTGCTCGCCGTACGGCAGCGCGATGGTCTGGAACGGCTGCGCGCCGGCGTGGCTGGCGGCGAACGACGCATGGCCGGCCGGATGCCAGTCCTGCGTCACCACCACGTGCGCGAACGCCTGCGCCAGCCGGTTGATGACCGGCACGACCTCGTCGCCGCGCGGCACGGCCAGCGCCCCGCCCGGCATGAAGTCGTTCTGCACGTCGATCACCAGCAGGCAATCCTGCGCCCCGTAGCTCATGGTTGCTTCCGCCCCTGCGTTGCCCTTGCCATTGCCCTTGCCCTCGCGTCCGGCTCAGTCGTTGAAGCCCTTGCCTTCGGCCGCCAGCTTCTCCAGCAGCGGCGCGGCCTTCCAGGCTTCGCCGTGGTAGCCCTTGGCGTAGCGCTTCATCGCCTGCGCCACGTTGTACAGGCCGACCTGGTCCGCGTACAACATCGGGCCGCCGCGGAACAGCGGGAAGCCGTAGCCGGTCAGGTAGACCATGTCGATGTCCGAGGCCTTCGAAGCGATGCCCTCTTCCAGGATCTTGGCGCCTTCGTTGACCAGCGCGAACACCAGGCGCTCGACGATCTCCTCGTCGGAGATCTTGCGGCGCGCGATGCCGAGGTCCTTCGAATGCTGCACGATCATCTCGTTGACCTGCTGGTTCGGGTACGGCTTGCGGTCGCCCGCCTTGTAGTCGTACCAGCCCGCGCCGGTCTTCTGGCCGAAGCGGCCCAGCTCGCACAGCAGGTCGGCGGTCTTGGAATACTGGATGTCCGGCTTGTCCACCGCGCGGCGCTTGCGGATGGCCCAGCCGATGTCGTTGCCGGCCAGGTCGCCCATGCGGAACGGGCCCATCGCGAAGCCGAACTTCTCGATGGCCTTGTCGACCTGCTCGGGCAGCGCGCCTTCGTCCAGCAGGTAGCCGGCCTGGCGGCTGTACTGCTCGATCATGCGGTTGCCGATGAAGCCATCGCACACGCCCGACACCACCGCGGTCTTCTTGATCTTCTTGGCGACCTGCATCACCGTGGCCAGCACGTCCTTGCCGGTCTTCTCGCCGCGCACCACTTCGAGCAGCTTCATCACGTTGGCCGGGCTGAAGAAGTGCATGCCGACCACGTCCTGCGGGCGTTTGGTGAACGAGGCGATCTTGTTGACGTCGAGCGTGGAGGTGTTGGACGCCAGGATCGCGCCCGGCCTGACGACTTCGTCCAGCTTCTTGAAGACGATTTCCTTGACGCCCATCTCCTCGAACACGGCTTCGATCACCAGGTCCGCGTCCTTGATGTCGTCATAGGACAGCGTGGTGGCCAGCAGGCCCATGCGCTGCTCGACCTTCTCCTGCGTGAGCTTGCCCTTCTTGGCGCTGTTCTCGTAGTTCTTGCGGATCGTGGCCACGCCGCGGTCCAGCGCTTCCTGCTTGGTCTCCAGCATCGTGACCGGAATGCCCGCGTTGAGGAAGTTCATGGTGATGCCGCCGCCCATCGTGCCGGCGCCGATCACGGCGACCTTCTCGATCTTGCGCACCGGGGTGTCGCCGGGCACGTCGGGGATCTTGCTGGCGGCGCGCTCGCCGAAGAAGGCATGGCGCAGCGCGCGCGATTCCGGCGTCGTCACCAGTGCCATGAAGCCTTCGCGCTCGGCCTTCAGGCCGGCCTCGAACGGCTTGAGCGATGCCGCCACGGCGTCCACGCACTTGAGCGGCGCCGGGAAGTTCTTGGCCACGGCGGCCACCGTGTTGC
Organism: Cupriavidus sp. WS; assembly: GCF_000395345.1. Lineage (NCBI taxonomy): Bacteria > Pseudomonadati > Pseudomonadota > Betaproteobacteria > Burkholderiales > Burkholderiaceae > Cupriavidus > Cupriavidus sp. WS. The sequence continues at coordinate 26,723 of NZ_AQPL01000065.1, forward strand.
GGGCGACGGCGAGGAAGCCCTCGGCGTTCTCGTGCTTGACCTTCAGGTCGCGCACCTTGGGGTACGGGCCGGGCGCGGCCGCCACGTTCCGGGCGAAGGCCACGGCGGCGGGCAGCACGTCGCCGTCGACGATCTCGTCGAACAGCCTGGTGCCGGCGAACTTCTCGCTCGGGACGGGGTTGCCCGACACGATCATGTTCAGCGCGGCCTCCAGGCCGATCAGGCGCGGCAGGCGCTGCGTGCCGCCGGCGCCGGGCAGCAGGCCCAGCTTGACTTCCGGCAGCGCGATCTGCGCGCCCTTCGCCGCCACGCGGTAGTTGCAGCCCAGCGCCAGCTCCAGGCCGCCGCCCATCGCCACCGAATGGATGGCGGCGACGACCGGCTTGGACGAGGCCTCGATCGCGCGGATCACCGAGTGCAGCGTGGGTTCCTGGGTAGCCTTGGGGGTGTTGAATTCACGGATGTCGGCGCCGCCCGAGAAAGCCTTGCCGGCGCCGGTGATGACGACGGCCTTGACGCCCGCATCGTCCAGCGCACGGGTCAAGCCTTCGACGATGCCGAGCCGGGTGCTGTAGCCCAGGCCATTCACGGGGGGATTGTCGAGCGTGATGACGGCGACGCCGTCCTGAACCTGATACTGCGCTGTCATGCTGGTTCCTTTGTACTGGAAGTTGTCTCGGGATTCGAATTCTCGAATTATGTTTTTCTGCGTCGCGCCCGCACCGCCCGGACCCGCGCGGCGGCCCCATTGTCCGCCCCGGCGCCGGCCCCGGCTACCGGGAAAACCGCCCCCCGCCGGCACAAGCGGGTCAAGCATACACAGAAAAGCACGGTCGTTCAATTTTAATTTGGCGGCCTCGCCGGGCCGCCATGCGCCGCCTTCATGACGGGTCTCACCGCCATGCATGCCCTGCCCGCGAAGCCGCCCGCGGACGGGGTTGCGCGGCATGCGCCATGCTCCGCGCTGCACTTTCCGGCGGCGCCGACGAAGCCTTTCGGGCACGGCGGGCGCGTTTGCCCGTTCCCCTCGGATTTACCCTTAGCAGGTGCGGGAACATGCCGTCCGGCCACCCCGGCAAGACCCGCGCGCAGAGACCGCCGGCGGTGCAAGGAGACCCGAGGAGACGCAAGGCCGCGCCAGGCGACAGAACTGTGACTGTCATGCGCCCGTCACGCGAGCCATGCATCGTAGCGGTCTTTCGACCAGATCACGCCGCCCGTATGCGCATGCTTCCGTCCGCGAACGTCACCGCAGTCATCGCCATCACTGCCGCCGCCTGGGCGCTGCCCGCGGCAGCGCAGACCAGCGCGGCGCCCGCCTATCCGGCCACGCTCGCCGGCCACGCCATCCTGCCCGCGCAGAGCTACATCGCCGCGCCCAAGGACGCGCCGCAGGACCTGCAGGCCAGCGGCAAGTTCACCACCGGCGAGCGCGTGGAAAAGCTCGGCAGCGTGGAAGGCAAGTCGAACGGCCGCCCCACCGGCGTGTCCGTGCCGTTCAGGGGCCAGCCGCTGCAAGGCCACTCCGGCATCAAGCACATGGCCGACGGCAGCTTCTGGGTGTTGACCGACAACGGCGCCGGCAGCAAGGCCAACTCGCCCGACTTCATGCTCTACCTGAACCACTACAAGGTGGATTTCAAGGGCGGCAAGCTGCAGCGCCTGGGCACCGTCTTCCTGCACGACCCCGACAAGAAAGTGCCGTTCCGCATCGTCCACGAAGGCACGAAGCAGCGCTACCTGACCGGCTCCGACTTCGACACCGAGAGCTTCCAGTTCGCCGGCGGCGCGCTGTGGATCGGCGACGAATTCGGTCCCTTCCTGATCAAGGCCGACCTGCAAGGCAAGGTGCTCGCCGTGTTCGAGACCCTGGTCGACGGCAAGCCGGCGCGCTCGCCCGACCACCCCGCCGTGACCACGCCCGGCGTGCCGGGCGGCGCGGTCGACTTCCAGGTCAAGCGCTCCAAGGGCTTCGAAGGCATGGCCTCGTCGCCGGACGGCAGCAAGCTCTACGCCCTGCTCGAAGGCCCGGTGTGGAACGCCCAGGCCAAGGACTACGAGCGCGTCGACGGCAAGGAAGCGCTGCGCGTGCTCGAGTTCGACACGCAAGCCGGCAAGTGGACCGGCCGCTCGTGGAAATACCCGCTCGAAGCCAACGGCAACGCCATCGGCGACTTCAACATGATCGACGCCACCACCGGCCTCATCATCGAGCGCGACAACGGCGAAGGCACCGCGGACAAGGCCTGCCCCGAAGGCCAGAAGCGCGACGACTGCTTCTCCGACATCGCCAGGTTCAAGCGCATCTACAAGGTCGAGCTGACCGACGCCAACGCCGGCGGCCCGCTGCGCAAGATCGGCTACATCGACCTGCTCAACATCGCCGACCCCGACAAGCTCGCGCGCAAGCCGCTCAACGACGGCGTGCTCAAGTTCCCGTTCTTCACCATCGAGAACGTCGACGTGGTGGACCCCACCCACATCGTGGTCGGCAACGACAACAACCTGCCCTTCTCCAGCAGCCGCGAGCCCAACAAGGCGGACGACAATGAAATGGTGCTGCTGGAAGTGAGCGAGTTCCTGAAGGCGAAATAAGGCGGGCTTGCCGGAAATGACGAGGCGCTTCTCTGTGTTGAAGAGAAGCGCCCGAGGGTCTTTGCCGATTCATCGTCAACTGGTCACGGTCTTGGCGGCGCAGTGCTGCCCTGCCTGTCGACGCGCCCGGGATCGATCACCAGTCGCCTGGCCTGGGCATCCAGTTCCGGGCCGTGGTACATGTCCAGGCATTTCAGGAAATCGAACCGGATGCCCTTGATTTCCGCCTCGGCCAGCGGATTCGTGTAGTCGCGCGACAGGTAGCCATCCACCAGAGACCGGACCGCATCGGGACTCTGCTCCATATCGTAGACAGTCCAGTCCCGCAAGGCGCTCGCGCTGCTTCCCGCATCGACCGGCGCGCCCTTGTCGTCCTTGTAGGCATGCGCCACGCATGCCGCGAGAACCATGTCCTTGTAGTTTTGCGCATGCGTGCGCGTTGCTGCCTGCGGGGAGACGGGCGGCTCGCCCTTTGCCGGGCATGCGGATGACAGCAGCGCAAGCATCGGCAGCAGCATGCGAAGCCGCGCCCTCATGACGGCAGCCCCCGGAAATACGGGCGGCCGGCACGGTATCTCGCCCCGCTCTCGTTGAAGTCGATTTGCGTGAGGGCGTCCTGCACGAGAGGCATGGATAGCCGGGACATTCGTCACTCCTTTCTATTTCCGGAATGACGGACATTATTTTATTGATTCGCCCGCGTCAATTACCTGCTCATTATTCCTGGATCACGCGCCAAACTCATATTCGAATTAGTATTTATCCGGTTTCGCGTCACAGATAAGCGAAACACATTCCCGCTCCAGAACGATATTCCGCCGGACGCTGCTGACCTGGGCCAATTTCGCCCCTGACATCTCCCAAGCGCCCCAAGAAGCAAATCCCCCCAGCGAGCTGGGGGGATCCCGGTATGACATGCGCGCCGCGCACACAGGCCGCAAGCAAGACGCCCCAACCGCCCTACACCTCCAGCCACTCCTTGCGCACCGTCGCATTCGCCTTCAGGTCCTGCGGCGTGCCTTCGAACACGATGTGACCGTGCCCCATCACGTAGACGCGCTGCGAGATGTCCAGCGCGATGGCCAGTTTTTGCTCGATCAGCAGCACCGACACGCCGCGCTCCTTGAGCCGCTTCAGGTAGTCGCCGACCAGCGTGACGATCATCGGCGCCAGCCCTTCGGTGGGCTCGTCGATCAGCACGAGGTCGGGGTCGCCCATCAGCGTGCGGCACAGCGTGAGCATCTGCTGTTCGCCGCCGGAGAGCACGCCGGCGGCGGTGTGCTCGCGTTCCTTGAGGCGGGGGAACATGTCGTACATGTCCTGCACGGTCCAGCGCGGCCTGGGCTGGCGCGGGTTGCGCTTTTCGCCCAGCAGCAGGTTCTGGCGCACCGTGAGCGTGGGGAAGATGTCGCGGTTCTCGGGCACGTAGCCCACGCCGAGGTGGGCGATCTCGAAGGTGCGGCGGCCGAGGATTTCCTCGTCGCGAAAGCGCACCGAGCCTTCGGCCCTGACCATGCCGAGGATGGCCTTGGCCATCGTGGAGCGCCCCACGCCGTTGCGGCCGAGCAGCGCGACGATCTCGCCTTCGTCGATGTGGGCGTCCACGCCGTGGAGGATGTGGCTCTTGCCGTAGTAGGCGTGCAGCCCCTGCACGTCCAGCATGCGCTTGCCCATCAGTGCGCTCCTTCGGTGGCAGGTTCGTCGAGGGTGGTGCCGAGGTAGGCTTCCTTGACCTTGCGGTTGGCGCGGATGGCTTCGGGCGTATCGGTGGCGATCACCTCGCCGTAGACCAGCACGGAGATGCGGTCGGCGAGGCCGAACACCACGCTCATGTCGTGCTCGACCATCACCAGGGTCTTGCCCACGGTGACGCGGCGGATCAGTTCGACGGCGTGGTCGGACTCGGAGCGGCTCATGCCAGCGGTGGGTTCGTCGAGCAGGATGACCTCGGCGCCGCCGGCGATGGTGATGCCGATCTCCAGCGCGCGCTGCTCGGCGTAGGTGAGCAGGCTGGCCTGGTTGTTGCGGCGATGGTGCAGGCCGATCAGTTCCAGCACTTCCTCGGCGCGCTCGCGCGCGTCGCGCAGCTCGGACAGGCGGTGCCAGAACGAGTATTTGTAGCCGAGCGACCAGAGCACGGCGCAGCGCAGGTTCTCGAACACCGACAGGCGGTGGAAGATGTTGGTGATCTGGAAACTGCGCGACAGCCCCATGCGGTTGATGACGAACGGCTGCAGCCCGCCGATGTCCTGCCCGTTGAGCCTGACCGTGCCCGAGCTGGGCGCGAAGCGGCCGGAGATCAGGTTGAAGGTGGTCGACTTGCCGGCGCCGTTGGGACCGATCAGCGCGTGGCGCTCGCCCTTGGGGATGGTCAGGTTGACGCCCCGGATGATCTCGGTCTGGCCGAATTTCTTGCGCACGTCGTTCAGTTCCAGTGCCGCGCTCATACCGCACCTCCGGCCATTTCGGCTTGTATCTTGTCCCAGGTGGCGCGCACGCGCGCACGCGCGGCGCGGCAGGCCAGCAGCCCGCCCGCCCACAATGCCGCGGCCACCAGCCACGGCGCCACGGCGGCGGCGTCGAAGCCGATGCCGAACAGCGACATGGCGGTGCCGTTGGCGCTGTCGACCTGCACCTTGTAGACCAGCTCCACGGTGAGGATCACCGCGGCCAGCAGCACCAGCCCGGCGGCCGCGGCGCGGCCATAGTCGGGCAGCATGCGGCGCAGCTTGCCGCGCGCGAGCAGCGGCACCTGCATCATCAGCAGGCTGGCGATGCCGCCCGGCACGAACATGACCATCAGCACGAAGAACAGGCCCAGGTAGAGCAGCCACGCCTTGGTCAGGTCCGACAGCGCCACCGCGAACAGGATGAACACCACGGCGCCGATCACCGGCCCGAAGAACACGCCCGCGCCGCCGATGAAGGCCGCCAGCAGCACGCCGCCGGAGCGCACCGCGCTGACGTTCTCGGCCGACACGATCTCGAAGTTGATGGCCGACAGCGCGCCGGAGATGCCGGCGAAGAACGCCGACAGGATCAGCACCAGGTAGCGCACGCGCTGGGTGTTGTAGCCGATGAATTCCACGCGCTCGGGGTTGTCGCGCACGGCGTTGGCGATGCGGCCCAGCGGCGTCTGCGTCCACGCGTACATGGCCGCCATCGACAGCAGGCACCAGGCGGCGATCAGGTAGTACACCTGCCGGCCCGGGCCGAAGGTGATGCCGAGCACCGGCTCGCCCACCACGCGGTTGGTGGAGATGCCGCCCTCGCCGCCGAAGAAGTCGGGGAACATCAGCGAGCTGGCGAACACCATCTCGCCGATGCCCATCGTGATCATGGCAAAGGTGGTGCCGGACTTCTTGGTAGTGACGTAGCCGAACAGCACGCCGAAGAAGGCGCCGGCCAGCCCGCCCACCACGGGCAACAGCGACACCGGCAGCCACACCTTGCCCGCGCCCGCCATGTTGAGCACGTGGATGGCGATGAAGGCGCCCAGCCCCGCGTAGACCGCGTGCCCGAACGACAGCATGCCGGTCTGGCCGAGCAGCATGTTGTAGGACAGCGCGAAAATGATCATGATGCCCATCTGCGACATCAGCGTGATGGCGAAGCCGCCCGAGAACACCAGCGGCAGCACCAGCATCAGCAGCGCGGTGCCGCCCCAGATCAGCCAGCGCGCGAGGTTGAGCGGGCGGTAGCGCAGGGTGCGGCCGGTCGCGGCCTGCTCGCGGCGTTGTTGCATTGTCGTCTCCATGCCGTCAGCCCTCCCGGGTACCCATCAGACCACGCGGGCGGAAGATCAGCATCACCACCAGCAACAGATACGGCAGCACAGGCGCGACCTGGGCCACCGTGAGATTCCACAGCGACGACAGCGGCGTGCTGTCGGTGACGTGCATGCCGGCCATGCCGAGCAGCCCGGCCAGCGACGCGTCGAGCGTGACGGCGAAGGTCTGCAGCACGCCGATCAGCAGCGAGGCGATGAACGCACCCACCAGCGACCCCATGCCGCCCACCACCGCCACCACGAACACGATCGACCCGACCGCCGCGGCCATCGACGGCTCGGTGACGAAGGCGTTGCCGCCGATCACGCCGGCCAGCCCGGCCAGCGCGGCGCCGCCGCCGAACACCATCATGAACACGCGCGGCACGTTGTGGCCGAGCGCCTCGACCATCTCGGGGTGCGTGAGCGCGGCCTGGATCACCAGCCCGATGCGGGTGCGCGTGAGCACCAGGTAGATCGCCACCAGCATGGCCAGCGACACCAGCATCATGAACGCGCGGTACTTGGGGAAGGACGAGGTGAACACCGTGAACAGCGGCCCGTCCAGCTCGGCCGGGATGCGGTACGGCACGGCGGCCAGGCCCCACACCAGCTTGACGGCTTCCTCGATCAGGTAGGCCAGGCCGAAGGTAAACAGCAGCTCGGCCACGTGCCCGTACTTGTGCACGGTGCGCAGCCCGAAGCGCTCGACCAGCGCGCCGGCGCCGGCCACCAGCAGCGGCGCGAAGATCAGCGCCGGCCAGAAGCCGATCTTGCTGGCGATGGTATAGGCGAAGTACGCGCCGAGCATGTAGAAACTGGCGTGCGCGAAGTTCAGCACGCCCATCATGCTGAAGATCAGCGTAAGCCCGGAAGAGAGCATGAAGAGCAGCAGCCCGTAGCTGATGCCGTTCAGGAGGGAGATGACGAAGAATTCCACAACATGTCCTTCATTCTGACGCCGGCCAGCCAGGCGGCCGTGACAAGGCACAACGGGCCGCGCCCGGGTGGGCGCCGCCCGCCCGGCACGGCGGGAGCCGCGCCGGACCGGCCGAAGTATGCAGGATCGGAAGGCGCGCCGGCATCCGCCGCGCCACCCGCCGCACCGTCCGCCGGACGCGGGCCTACGGGCGCTTCATCTGGCAGGAAGTGGGCTGCGCGGCCACGTACTGGTCGAGCAGCGCATTGGTCTTCCAGCCATAGCCCGTGTTCTCCTGGTCGTACTTCACTTCCTTGCCGTCGACCTTGGTCCAGGTGGCCACCACCAGCGACTGCTGGACCTGGTGGTCCGAGCCGCGCATCTCCGTCGTGCCGTTCATGCTCTCGACCTTGATGCCTTCGAGCGCTTTGGCCACCTTGACCGGATCGGTCGACTTGGTCTCCTTGAACGCCTTGCCCAGCATGGCGATGCCGGTGTACGCGGCCATCACGTAGAAGTCGTCGTTGTACTTCTTCTTGAAGCCTTCGATGACTTCCGAGCCCTTGAAGCCGTTGTTGTTGGCGTTGTAGTAGCCCACGTACTTGACGCGCTCGGCGCCGGACGCGCCCATCGCCGTGGGCACGCCGGTGGTGGCGCCGTAGTAGGTGTAGTAGTTGGCGTTCAGGCCGGCGTCCTTGCCCGCCTTGATCAGCAGCGCCAGGTCGCTGCCCCAGTTGCCGGTGATCACGGTGTCGGCGCCGGACGCCTTGATCTTGGCCGCGTAGGGCGCGAAGTCCTTGACCTGGGCCAGCGGGTGCAGGTCGTCGCCGACGATCTGCACGTCCGGGCGCTTGCGCTTGAGGTAGTCCTTGGCGGCGCGCGCCACCTGGTGGCCGAACGAGTAGTTCTGGTTGATCAGGTAGACCTTCTTGACGTTGGGGTCCTTGGCCAGGAAGGTGGTCAGCGCCTCCATCTTCATGTCAGAGTTGGCGTCGAGCCGGAAATGCCAGTAGTTGCACTTGCTGTTGGTCATGTCCGGGTCCACCGCGGCGTAGTTCAGGTAGACGATTTCCTTGCCCGGATTGCGCTCGTTGTGCTTGGCCACCGCATCCTCCAGCGCCAGGCCCACCGAGGAGCCGTTGCCCTGCACGATGTAGCGGATGCCCTGGTCCACCGCCTGCTTGAGGATGGTCAGGCTTTCCTGCGGCGAGAGCTTGTTGTCGAAGCCGATCACCTCGAACTTGTTGCCGCCGCCCCAGTCCTTCTGGTTGGCGAGGTCGGCGACGAACTGCCAGCTCTTGAGCTGGTTCTGGCCGACCGGCGCCATCAGCCCGGACAGCGGATCGATAAAGGCGATCTTCACCGTCTCGGCAGCCGCGACCCCGGAACCCATCGCCCCGAACATCGCCACGGCGGCCGTGGCGGCCACGAGCGGACGCAATCTGATCATGCTTGTCTCCTTCGGTTTTTTGTTGGCTTCGGTTAATGCCGGCCCGCGGCGGCGCCCTCTCCCCTGACCTCGGCGCGTTTCGGGCCTGTCCTGCGGATGGCGGCTCTGCGGCCGCCTCGGGGTCAGGCAGACGACGGCAGCCGGTAGTCCTTGAACTGCTCGCGCAGCCGGAGCTTCTGCATCTTGCCGGTGGCGGTGAGCGGGATCTCGGCGACGAAGGCGACGTCGTCGGGAATCCACCACTTGGCGACCTTGCCTTCGAAGAACTTCAGCAGGTCCTCGCGCGAGACCTCGGCGCCGGGGCGCCTGACCACCACCAGCAGCGGGCGCTCGTCCCACTTGGGGTGGTAGCAGGAGATGCAGGCCGCCATGTGGACCGCCGGATGGGCGGAAGCCACGTTCTCGATGTCGATGGAGGAAATCCATTCGCCGCCGGACTTGATCACGTCCTTGCTGCGGTCGGTGATCTGCATGTAGCCGTCGGCGTCGATGGTGGCCACGTCGCCGGTCGGGAACCAGCCGTCCACCAGCGGCGAGTTCTCGCTGCGGTAGTAGTGCTCGATCACCCAGGGCCCGCGCACGTGCAGGTCGCCGAAGGCCTTGCCGTCCCACGGCAGCTCGTTGCCGTCGCCGTCCACGATCTTCATGTCCACGCCGTAGATCACGCGGCCCTGCTTTTCCTGGATCTTCTGCTGTTCCTCTTCCGGCAGGTCGTTGTGGCGCGCCAGCAGCTTGCACGAGGTGCCCAGCGGCGACATCTCGGTCATGCCCCAGGCGTGGATGGTCTCCACGCCCAGCGCCTTGAGCGCGCGGATCATGGCCGGCGGCGCGGCCGAGCCGCCGATCACGGTGCGGCGGAACGTGGAGAACTTGAGGTGGTTGCCCTGCACGTACTGCAGCAGGCCCAGCCAGACCGTGGGCACGCCGGCGGAGAAGGTCACTTTCTCCTGCTCGAACAGCTCGTACAGCGAGGCGCCGTCCAGCTTGGCGCCCGGGAACACCAGCTTGGCGCCGACCAGCGGCACCGAGTACGGCAGGCCCCAGGCGTTGACGTGGAACATCGGCACCACCGGCAGGATCACGTCCTGCGCGGAGCAGCCCAGCGCGTCCGGCAGCGCCGACGCATACGAATGCAGCACCGTGGAGCGGTGCGAGTACAGCGCGCCCTTCGGGTTGCCGGTGGTGCCGGAGGTATAGCAGAGGCTGGACGCGGTGTTCTCGTCGAACTGCGGCCAGGCGTAGTCGCCGTCCTGCGCGTCGACCAGGTCCTCGTAGCACAGCAGCGCGACCTTGGCGTCGGCCGGCATGTGCGCGCGGTCGCTCATCATCACCCAGCCCTTCACGCCCGGGCAATGCGGCGCCACGCCCTCCACCAGCGGCAGGAAGGTGGCGTCGAAGAACACGTACTGGTCCTCGGCGTGGTTGATGATGTAGGCCACCTGCTCCGGGAACAGGCGCGGGTTGACGGTGTGGCACACCGCGCCCGAGCCGGACACGGCATAGTAGATCTCCAGGTGGCGATAGCCGTTCCAGGCCAGCGTGCCGACCCGCTCGCCCCGGCGCACGCCGAGCGCGGCGATGGCCTGGGCGAGCTTGCGGGCGCGCAGCTCGCAGTCGCGGTAGGTGTAGCGGTGCAGGTCGCCTTCGGTCCGTCGCGAGACGATTTCCGTGCTGCCGTAGTGACGGGCGGCGTGCTTGATGATGGAGGAAATGAGCAGGGGTTCGCTCATCATTTGACCCATCAATGCCATGAAATAGTCTCCTGTAGTTTTAGGAATTCGCCAAAAAAGCGAACAACCGTTCTATTTTTTGGCCGATTGTTCCCATCCTTCGGTGAAACGTCAATGGGAATCCGTTGTGCGCTGCCGTATCGGCCGGTGTTTCGGCTCGCGCGCGGCCCCGCTCCCCACGGACGGGAAAAACCCGGTCCGCGCCCTGCGCTGGTGCGTGCGCTACAGGGGCTGGAGAAGGACTTGCGGAAACCGTGCGGCGGCCACGGCGGTCACAGATGGAAATGGCGGCGTGGAAGTACAATAACGCCTGCCATGTTGCACCTCAACATGTCGTTTTCCCTAGCCTGCAAGCGCACTTGCGGGAAATCCGGCGAGCCGGCGCTGCGCCGCCCAGCCACTTCACAACGACGCCCCCCAGTGAATTCTCCCGAGCCGACCGCCGTTCCCTCCCCGCCAGACTCGCCACCCGCGAGCGGCGCCGCAGCCGCGCCGTTCGCCACGGCGCCCGGCTTCGCCGCGCTGGACCCGCGCTTCTTCACGCGGCTGGCGCCCACGCCGCTGCCTTCGCCCTACCTGGTCGGCGTGTCGGCGTCCGCCGCCGCCCTGCTCGGCTGGGACGCGCAGGCGGCAACGCAGCGCAGCTTCATCGAGACCTTCGCGGGCAACCAGGTGCCGGCGTGGGCCGATCCGCTCGCCAGCGTCTACTCGGGCCACCAGTTCGGGGTCTGGGCCGGCCAGCTCGGCGACGGCCGCGCGATCCGCCTGGCCGAGGCGCAGACCGCCGGCGGCCCGCTGGAGATCCAGCTCAAGGGCGCCGGCATGACGCCCTATTCGCGCATGGCCGACGGCCGCGCGGTGCTGCGCTCGTCCATCCGCGAATACCTGTGCTCCGAGGCGATGGCGGCGCTGGGCATCCCGACCACGCGCGCCATGAGCATCGTCGGCTCGGACGCCCCGATCCGGCGCGAGACCGTCGAGACCGCCGCCGTGGTCGCGCGCCTGGCGCCGACCTTCATCCGCTTCGGCCATTTCGAGCATTTCGCCGCGCGCGAGGACACCGGCGCGCTGCGGCAGCTGGCGGACTTCGTCATCGACCGCTTCATGCCGGCCTGCCGCGACGACGCCCAGCCCTACCAGGCGCTGCTGCGCGAGGTCTCGCTGCGCACCGCCGACCTGATGGCGCAATGGCAGGCGGTGGGCTTCTGCCACGGCGTGATGAACACCGACAACATGTCGATCCTCGGCCTGACCATCGACTACGGCCCGTTCGGCTTTCTCGATGCGTTCGACGCCAACCACATCTGCAACCACACCGACTCGCAGGGCCGCTACGCCTACAGCCAGCAGCCGCAGGTGGCGTTCTGGAACCTGCACTGCCTGGCCCAGGCGCTGATGCCGCTGTGGCGCGAAGGCGATGGCGACGGCGACGAGGGCAAGGAAGCGGGGAAGGAAGCCGCGGTGGAAGCCGCGCGCGCCGCGCTCGACCCGTTCCGCGCGCGCTACGCCGCCGCGTTCTTCCGGCGCTACCGCGACAAGCTCGGCCTGCGCCCGCCGGCCGGGCGCGACGAGGACGACGAGCCGCTGCTGACCAGCCTGTTCCAGCTGCTGCACGAACAACGCGTGGACTACACCTTGTTCTGGCGCAACCTCGCCCGCATATCGTCGGCAGACGGCAGCCGCGACGCGCCGGTGCGCGACCTGTTCCTGGACCGCGCGGCGTGGGATGCCTGGGCCGGCACCTACCGCGCCCGGCTGCGCGCCGAGCAGTCCGACGATGCCGCGCGCGCGGCCGCCATGCTGGCGGTGAACCCGAAATACGTGCTGCGCAACCACCTGGCGGAAACCGCCATCCGGCGCGCGCGCGACAAGGATTTCGGCGAGGTGGAGCGTCTGCTGGCGGTGCTGTCGCGTCCCTTCGACGAGCAGCCCGAAGCCGAGGCCTACGCCGCGCTGCCGCCGGACTGGGCCGCGGGCCTCGAAGTCAGCTGTTCGTCGTGAGCCGTCCGGCCAGCAAGGACGGCGGAAACCGCAGGGGCGGTGCCAAGGCGCCCGCCACGCAAGTACTGTAAGGTTCGACAGCCACGATACGACCAAGGGCATCGGGCGGCGCGAGGCAGGCAAGGCAGCCTGCCCCGCCGCCCGGCCCGCCAGAATGAGGAAGCCGAGCATGACCACGCAAAAAACCGACGCCGAGTGGCGCGCGCAACTCTCCGACATCGAATACCGCGTCGCCCGCGAAGCGGCCACCGAACGCCCCTTCACCGGCCGCTACTGGGACCACTGGGAACGCGGCACCTACCGCTGCGTCGGCTGCGGCACGCCGCTGTTCGAAGCCAGCACCAAGTTCGACGCCGGCTGCGGCTGGCCCAGCTACTTCCGCCCGATCAACGGCGAGGTGATCGACGAGCACACCGACCGCTCGCACGGCATGGTGCGCGTGGAAGTCCGCTGCAAGGAATGCGGCAGCCATCTGGGCCATGTGTTCGAGGATGGCCCCGCGCCCACCGGTTTGCGCTACTGCATCAACTCGGCTGCGCTAAAATTCGACCAGCGCGATCCCGCCGATGCCGATGTCGACGCGGGTGATGCCGCGCCGACATCGCCGACATCGCCGGATACGCCGCGCTAAGCCCGGACCGCCCGCGCGGCGGTCCGTCGCCAACCCAGCCCCGACCTTCGCGTCGATCTATCCTGTCCGCATGAAATTCCTGTTCGACCTGTTCCCGGTCATCCTGTTCTTCGTCGCCTTCAAGCTGTGGGGCATCTTTCCCGCCACCGCGGTGGCCATCGCCGCCACCGTGGTGCAGATCGGCTGGGTGTGGCTGCGCCACCGCAAGGTCGATCCGATGCAGTGGATCAGCCTGGCGATCATCTCGGTGTTCGGCGGCGCCACGCTGCTGCTGCACAACGAGACCTTCATCAAGTGGAAGCCGACCGTGCTGTACTGGCTGTTCGCCGTCACGCTGACGCTGTCCGCGCTGCTCTGGCGCAAGAACCTGATCCGCGCCATGCTCGGCAAGCAGGTGAGCATGCCGGACGGCGCCTGGGGCAAGCTCAATGCCGCCTGGGCCGCGTTCTTCGCCGTGATGGGCGTGGTCAACCTCTACGTCGCCTACCAGTTCTCCACCGACACCTGGGTCAATTTCAAGCTGTTCGGCAGCATGGGGCTGATGCTGGTGTTCATCCTGGCGCAAAGCGTCTGGCTGTCGCGCCACATGCAGGAAACGCCCACCGAATGACGGCGCGGCGGTGCGCCGCGCACCGCCTCCACCCGGCGCGG
>NZ_AQPL01000066.1:0-10041 GCF_000395345.1 Cupriavidus sp. WS
GCACCGCCTCCACCCGGCGCGGGCCCGCCCGCGCTCCACCACAGAGACCGACAAAGACCGATGGCCGCCGATCCAGCACATATCGAGGCGCTGCTGCGCGCAGCCCTTGCCCCCACCAGCGTCGCCGTGCGCGACGACAGCGCGCAGCACGCCGGCCACGCCGGCGCGGCCTCCGGCGGCGGCCACTACCACGTGACCATCGTCAGCGGGCGTTTTGCCGGCAGCAGCCGCGTGGCGCGCCATCGCATGGTGTATGATGCGCTGCGCGAACTGTTCCCCACGCAAATCCACGCGCTAGCCGTTACCGCGCTGACCGACCAAGAACTTGAATCCCGCGAATCCTCCCGCGATTCCTCGAGCAACTCTCAGACCTGATTCCATGAAGACCACCGTCCTCTCGTTCAGCCTGGCGGCTGTGCTTGCCGCTGGCAGCTTGCCCGCCCTGGCCCAGAACGCCGCCGTCGTGAATGGCAAGGCGATCCCCTCGGCGAAGCTGGACAAGCTCATCGCCGGCACCGGCCAGCCGGCCAGCCCGGAACTGCGCGACCGTGCCCGCACCATGCTGATCGACCGCGAGCTGCTGCTGCAGGAAGCCAACAAGCGCGGCCTGACCCAGCGCGACGACCTGCAGGAACAACTGGAACAGGCCAAGCTCAACGTGCTGGCCGGCGCGGTGTTCGAGGACTACGTCAAGACCCACGGCGCCAGCGACGAAGAACTGCGCAAGCAGTACGAAAAGATCAAGTCGCAGTTCGGCAGCGGCAAGGAATACCACGCCCGCCACATCCTGGTCGAGAAGGAAGCCGACGCGCGCGCCATCATCGCCAAGATCAAGGCCGGCGCCAAGTTCGAGGACATGGCCAAGGCCTCGTCCAAGGACCCGGGCTCGGCGGCCAACGGCGGCGACCTGGACTGGGCCAACAGCAGCAGCTACGTGCCCGAGTTCTCGGCCGCGATGACCGCGCTGCAGAAGGGCCAGATGACCGACACCCCGGTCAAGACCCAGTTCGGCTGGCACATCATCCAGCTCGACGACGTGCGCGACGCCAAGGTGCCCACGTTCGACGAAGTCAAGCCGCAGCTCACGCAGATGCTGATGGGCGACCAGAACTGGCAGCGCGAGCAGTTCCAGGCCATGATGAAGTCGCTGAAGGAAAAGGCGAAGATCCAGTAAGGATCGCGCCTCGCGCGCAGCACAAAGAAACGGCGCCACTGGCGCCGTTTTCCGTTCCGGCGCCCGCGCGTCAGCCCGCGCCCATCGTCCCCAGGTAGCCCGACACGGCATTGCGCAGCCTGCGCCGCAGCCGCGCGAAATCCACCGCCGCGCCCTCGTCGATGCAGGCGTGGGCGATCAGGCCGTACACGATGGCCTGCAGCGTCACCGCCGCCTCCTCCGCCACCTCGGCGCATGGCGCGTCCGCGGCGCCCGCCAGCGCGCGGCGCCACACCGCGACGAAGCGCCCGTACATCTTCCGGTAGGCCGCGCGCCCCGAGTAGTGCCGCTCCAGCAGGTAGACCGGCCCCCAGCGCTCGGGCGTCTCGCGGTGATGGTCCACGTTGACCGCGACCAGCGCGTCCACGATCGCCGCCAGCGGCGCGCCGCGATGCCCGGCCAGGCAGGCGTCCATCGCCAGCACGATGCGCTTGGCGCGCAGGTGCAGGCAGACCCGCGCCAGCTCCTCCTTGCTGCCGAAGTATTCGTAGAACGTGCCCAGCCCCACGCCGGCCAGGTCGACGATGGCGCGGATGGTCACCTGGGCGTAGTCCTGCCCGGCCAAAAGCCGAACAAAGGCTTCCTGGATGGCCAGCGAGGTCTGCCACGAGCGTGACTGCACGGGCCTGCGGCGCGGCTTGGGCGGGTCTTTGCGCGGTAGGTTCATGGGGTTCCGAAAGCCGAACATGAGGGCCGGGCGTTGTCCCTAGAATGGTCTCCAACGCAGCCGGGCGCGGGCGCGCCAGGCGCCGCGCGGAAAAAACCAAGGAGACAGCTTGCCATGAACTGGACCACCCACGCCATCACCAACCAGGTGCCGGAGCTCAAGGACTACGACCTCTACGCCAGCGATCCCGGCCTGCGCCGCGCCGTGGAGCGCGCCGGCGCGGGCTGGAGCGAGGCCGAGCTCGCGCGCCAGGGCGCGCTGCTGGGCGCGGAAGACACCATCCGCCACGCCGAGGACGCCAACCGCCACCACCCCGAGCTGCACACGCATTCGCGCGCCGGCGAGCGCATCGACCAGGTGCGCTTCCATCCGGGCTGGCACGCGATCATGGCCATCGCGCGCGCCAGCGGGCTGGCCAACCTGCCGTTCGCCGACACGCGCCCCTCGGCCTGGACCGCCTACGCCGCCTCGCTCTACATGCACAGCCAGATCGAATCCGGCTCGCTGTGCCCGACCAACATGACGCAGGCCTGCATTCCGGTGCTGCGCAAGGAGCCGGCGCTGTTCGCGCAACTCGGCGACAAGCTGCTCGCGCGCGGCTACGATCCGCGCGACATCCCGCTCGGAGACAAGCCGTCGATCAACGTGGGCATGGGCATGACCGAGAAGCAAGGCGGCTCCGACGTGCGCACCAACACCACGCGCGCGCTGCCCGCGCGCGGCGAGGGGCGCGGCGCCGAATACCTGATCACCGGGCACAAGTGGTTCTTCTCGTCGCCGATGTCGGATGCCCACCTCGTGCTGGCCAATACCGAAGCCGGCTCGTCGTGCTTCTTCGTGCCGCGCTGGCGGCCCGACGGCAGCAAGAACCCGGTCGAGATCCAGCGCCTGAAGGACAAGGTCGGCAACCGCTCCAACTCGAGCAGCGAGGTGGAATTCCGCGATGCGTGGGGCATCATGGTGGGCGAGGAAGGCCGCGGCATTCCGACCATCCTGGAGATGGCCACCTACAGCCGCCTGAACTGCGCGCTGTCCAGCGCCGGCTTCATGCGCCAGGCCTTCGTGCAGGCGCTGCACTACGCGCGCCATCGCAGCGCCTTCGGCAGGCCGCTGGCGCGCCAGCCGCTGATGGTCCGCCTGCTGGCCGACATGGCGCTGGAGGCCGAGGCGGCGATGCTGCTGGCGATGGACCTGGCCACCGCGTTCGAAGCCACCGACGACCCCGCCCGGCTGGCCTGGCGCCGCATCCTCACGCCGGCCTCGAAGTTCTGGATCTGCAAGCGCGCGGTGGAGCTGACCGGCGAGGCGATGGAGGTGTTCGGCGGCAACGGCTACGTCGAGGACGGCCCGATGGGACGCCTGTTCCGCGATGCGCCGGTCAACTCGATCTGGGAAGGCTCGGGCAACGTGATGTGCCTGGACGTGCTGCGCGCCATCGGCCGCAACCCGGACGACTACCTGCGCGTGCTGGAGCAGATGAGCGCGATGGGCGCCGGCGAGCCGCGCATCGAGGCCAGCGTGGCCGCGCTGCGCGAGGCGCTGCGCCTGCCGGCGGAAGAACAGCAGGCCGAGGCGCGCCGCACCACCACCCGGCTGGTGCTGACCGCCCAGGCCTGCCTGATGCTCCGGCACGCCGGCGCGGCCAGCGCGCAGGCCTTCCTGGCCAGCCGCTTCGACCCCGAATGGGGCGCGGTGATGGGCATCAGCGCGGGCGCGGCAGACGCCGCGCGCATCGTCGCGGCGGCGTGGCCGGACTGACGGCGGCGGCCAGGGCGGGCGCGGCGCGCACGGCGGGCGGACGCGGCCTCAGGCCGAGGCCACCGCGCACAGCTCCAGCAGCTGCTCGTCGCGGAAGCCCCATTGCGCCGGGTCCTCGAAGCTGACGATGGTGTCCTCGGTGTCGCGCAGGTCCATCTCTTCCGGGCCGATGTGCGCGGCCTCGCTCACCGAGTAGAACAGCTTGACGCGCGGATGCAGCGGGTCGTTGTCGTTCTGCGCGCAGACCACGCCCAGCCGGCCCGAGCGCATGCGCAGCACCGTGCCCAGCGGGTAGATGCCGATCGAGCGCGTGAAGGCCTGGAACACGGTGCGGTCGAACAGGGTGTCCACCCGCACCGCCATGTATTCGAGCGCCCGCGCCGGCGTCCACGCCTGGTGGCCGGGCCGGTTGGAGGTCAGCGCGTCGTAGGTGTCGCATACCCCGGCGATCTTCGCGTGCACGCTGATCTCGCTGGCGCGCAGGCCGAACGGATAACCGCGCCCGTCGATGCGCTCGTGATGGTGGATGCAGACGTCCAGCGGGATGTTGCGGTAGAGCCTGGCCTCGTTGAGGATGCGGTAGCCCATCGAGGGGTGGCGCTGCACGACCTCCATCTCCGCCGTGGTCAGCGGGCCGTCCCGGTGCAGGACGTGGGTGGGAATGGCGACCTTGCCGATGTCGTGCACCAGCCCCGCCAGGCCGAGCTGCTGCACCTCGCCGGCGTCCAGCCCGAGCGTGCGCCCGAGCGCGATCATCAGCGCGCAGACGGCGAACGAATGCAGGTAGGTGTAGTCGTCGCGCACCTTGAGCCGCGCCAGCGCGATCAGCGCCTGCGAATGGCGGGTCAGCGAATTGGAGACCGAGTCCACCAGCAGCAGCGCGCCCTCCACTTCCAGCGCGCGGCCCATGCGCGCGTCGGTAAACATCGAGCCCACCACCGCCTTGCCGTTGCGCATCACGTCGCGCGCCAGCACCAGCTCCACCTCCAGCGGCACGCCCGACTGCGGCACCGCGCCCGGCGGCTCGTCGGCCACCGGGTTGACGGTCAGCGAGCCGGTCGCCGCCGACGGCGGCGGCACGCTCTTGCCCTTGAGCAGGTCGATCCACACTTCCTCGACCTTGGAGGCGATCATCTGGTCGATCTGCTCCTGGCTCGTCACCGGGAAGCGCGAACGCCAGAAAGGATGCTCCAGCCACGGCCCGCCCACCCTGGCGACGAACATGCCGACTTGAAGCTGTTGAGTCTTGATGCGTTTCAGCATGCCAGCTCTCCGGGTGAAGGGTAAATGGGGGCGTGGCCGCTTAACGGCGGCGCGCCGGAAAACTTTAGGGGCGGCAAGACCCAAAGCCGCCCCCTTGTCAACCGCGCACCCCGAATATCCGCCCCTGCGCCTCAGGCATTCGGCCCTGGCGGGGGCCGCAAAGCTACAATACGCGGCCACCTGTTCGCCCGTCACACCATGTCCAGAACGTACACGCTTGTCGGTATCGCGCGCGCCAAGGCCGAGCGCCGCGAGGTCCTCGGCGCCAGGCTCGACGCGCTGCGCACGCGCGGCGCCAAGGAGCCGGGCTGCCTGCGCTACCACGTGGGCGAGGACGCCGAGGATGCCGAGGTGTTCGTGCTCTACATGGAGTGGAATTCCCGCCATGCGCTGGAATCGCACCTGAACAGCGAATACGTGCGCGACTTCCACGCCAGCCGGCAGGATTTCCTCGAGGGCGACCTCCAGCTGCGCTGGCTGAACGCGGCCTAGGCGCGCCGCCGCGGCCTTTGCCGCGGGGCGCGGGCTGCGATTATGTCGGCTACGACTATATCGGCCGCGAGATTGCGCCGGCCTCGGTCATTTCCCGCCCTCCTTCAGGCGCCGCCACAAGGTCGTGGCGCTGATCCCCAGCAGATGGCAGGCTTCGGCGCGGTTGCCGCCGCATTGCGCCAGCACGTGGCGGATATGCCCGGCCTGGCTGGCGCGCGCCACGCCGGCGAGCGACTGGCTGCCCGGCGCCGGCGGCGCCCCGTCCGGCGCGGCCGCCTCGGCCACGCCGAACAGCTCCGGCGCGGCCGCCTGCAGCTCTTCCAGCAGGTCGCGCGGCGCCAGCGTGCGGCCCACCACCAGCACCGCGATGCGCTCGGTCACGTTCTCCAGCTCGCGGATATTGCCCGGCCACGCATAACCCGACAGCCGCTCGCGCACCGCCTGCGGCAGCGGCTGCGGCCGGGCCTGGCCCAGGCGCTCCTGGGCGCGCCGGTACAGCAGCTCGGCCAGCTCGGGCAGGTCGCCGGCGCGCTCGCGCAGCGGCGGCATTTCGATGCGCAGGATGTTGAGGCGGTAATACAGGTCCTGGCGGAAGCTGCCCTGCCGCACCAGCTCGCCCAGGTCGCGGTGCGTGGCGGCGATCACGCGCACGTTGACCGGCACCGCGTCGAGCCCGCCGATCGGCAGCACCTGCTTTTCCTGCAGCACGCGCAGCAGGCGGGTCTGCAGCGCCGGCGGCATGTCGCCCACCTCGTCGAGGAACAGCGTGCCGTTGTGGGCCGACTCGAACAGGCCGGCCTTGCCGCCGCGGCGCGCGCCGGTGAAGGCGCCCTCCTCGTAGCCGAACAGCTCGCTTTCCAGCAGGCTTTCCGGGAACGCCGCGCAATTGACGGCAACGAACGGGAACACCCGGCGCGGGCTGGCGTCGTGCATGCCCTGCGCCAGCACTTCCTTGCCGGTGCCGCTCTCGCCGCCCACCAGCACGGTGGAATCCACCGCGGCATAACGCCGCGCCAGCTCGCGCAGGTTGTGCATGACGGGCGAGGCGCCGGCGAGGTCGTCCAGGCTGTAGCGCACCCCGGCCGGCCGCGCGCGGCTGCGCGAGCGCAGGTTGCGGTCCACGCGGTGGATGGCGTTGGCGTCCTGCAGCGTCAGCACCGCGCCGGTGGTGCCGGCGTCGGTGACGATGGGGATGCGGTTGACCACCACCATCTTGTCGCCGAGCTTGTGGATGGCCTCGAGCTCCTTGCTGCCGCTCTGCATCACGTGGTCCAGCGCCAGCGCGGGCGCCAGCGCCTGCAGCTTGCGCCCCAGCGCGGCCGGCGGCGCGATGCCGAGAAAGCGCTCCATCGCCGGGTTGTAGGTCTGGATGCGCCCTTCCGCGTCCACCGCCGCCACGCCCTCGTTGAGATGCGCGAGGATGGTGTTGACGTAGTCGCGCCGGCCGGACTCGATGCGCCGCAGCCGGGCCGCCTCGATCACGTCCTCCAGCGCGCCGCGCACCGACACGCCCGAGTACAGGAACACGCCGATCAGGCCGATGCGGTCGGCCAGGTCCGTCACCAGCCCCGGCCCCACCACCACCCGCACGCCCTCCTGCTTGAGCGCCTTCACGCGCGCCGCGGCGTCGTCCTCGGTCAGGTAGGTGTAGGCCGGGATCGACAGCGAGAAGGTGCGCACGAACTCGTCCACCTCGGGATAGGTCGCGGCGTGCGTGACCAGCGCCACGCGCGGCGAGATGCGGCGCGCGGTCGACAGCGCGCTCATCACGTCGAAGCCCGTCACCTTGACCAGCACCACCGGCACGTCCACGTGCTGGCGCAGGTAGGCGCCGTTGGAGCCGCCCGCCACCACGGCGTCGAGCCGGCCCTCGCGCGCCTCGCGCGCGATCGCGCTGGCGGCCGCGGCGAAACCCTTGCCGACGATGCGGAAGTCCGCCTGCGCGGCGTAGCCGGGAATCAGGTCGGCGAACGCGCGCGACAGGCGGCTGATGCCGACCGCCCAGATGCGCGGGCGCGCGGTGCCGGCGGCGGGCGGGTTGACGGGCGCGGCGAGGACGGTACTCATGGACGGCGGAAATCCGGCGGAAACACTGGTGAAGGAAAACGGCGCGGGAAAGCAGCAAGAACGCGGCGGGCGGACTAATCTTGGAATTGTGCGCGCGGCCGGCGTGCATTTCAATATTGAAATGCAATGATTTCACTATTGAAATGCAACGGAGATAGCGCCCGCATCACAATCACCGCGCAGGATGCCCGCCATGCGCCGCCAGGTCAGGCGGATCAAGGGCTGGCCGCCGTGCGCCGGAGCCGGGGCCGGCGCGGCGCGCGGCAGCGATCCGCCTGGCACACCCCTTGCGCTGGGTATCCGTCCACTTCACAAGCGAAGATCATGACCTTTTCGACTTCCGACCTCGCCCGCTCCGCCGGCGCCCGCTTCCGCCAGGCCCTGGCCGACGAACACCCGCTGCAGGTGGTCGGCACCATCAACGCCAACCACGCCCTGCTGGCCAAGCGCGCCGGCTACCGCGCGATCTACCTGTCGGGCGGCGGCGTGGCCGCCGGCTCGCTGGGCCTGCCCGACCTGGGCATCTCCAACCTCGACGACGTCCTGACCGACATCCGCCGCATCACCGACGTGTGCGACGTGCCGCTGCTGGTCGACGTCGACACCGGCTTCGGCGCCTCGGCCTTCAACGTGGCGCGCACCACCCGCTCGCTGATCAAGTTCGGCGCCGGCGCCATGCACATCGAGGACCAGGTCGGCGCCAAGCGCTGCGGCCACCGCCCGGGCAAGGAAATCGTCTCGCAGGGCGAGATGGTCGACCGCATCAAGGCCGCCGTGGACGCGCGCACCGACGAGCACTTCGTCATCATGGCGCGCACCGACGCCCTCGCCGTGGAAGGCCTGGACAAGGCCATCGAGCGCGCCGTGGCCTGCGTGGAAGCCGGCGCCGACGCGATCTTCCCGGAAGCCATGACCGACCTCGGCATGTACCGCAAGTTCGTCGACGCGGTGAAGGTGCCGGTGCTGGCCAACATCACCGAATTCGGCGCCACCCCGCTGTTCACCACCGAAGAGCTCGGCGGCACCGGCGTGGCGATGGTGCTGTACCCGCTGTCGGCCTTCCGCGCCATGAACAAGGCCGCCGAGAACGTCTACGCGGCGATCCGCCGCGACGGCACGCAGAAGAACGTGGTCGACACCATGCAGACGCGCGCCGAACTCTATGAGAGCATCGGCTACCACGCCTTCGAGCAGAAGCTCGACGCGCTGTTCGCGCAAGGCAAGTCCAAGTAAGCCGCGCGGGCCGCCCCCGCGGCGCGCGCACCGCGTGCGCGCCGCCACGGCCGGCGCCGGCAACGTCAGCAACGTCAGCAACGTCAATACGCAGTCAGTCAGCACACGGCATTCCCCAAGGAGACCTCCAACATGTCCGAAGCGCAACCGCTCGCCACCCCGAAACCGAAGAAATCCGTCGCCCTGTCGGGCGTGGCCGCCGGCAACACCGCGCTGTGCACGGTCGGCCGCACCGGCAACGACCTGCATTACCGCGGCTACGACATCCTCGACATCGCCGAGACCTGCGAATTCGAGGAAATCGCCCACCTGCTGGTGCACGGCAAGCTCCCCACCCGCGCCGAACTGGCCGCCTACAAGGCCAAGCTCAAGGCCTTGCGCGGCCTGCCCGCCAACGTCAAGGCCGCCCTCGAATGGGTGCCCGCCAGCGCCCACCCGATGGACGTGATGCGCACCGGCGTGTCCGTGCTCGGCACCGTGCTGCCCGAGAAGGACGACCACAACACCCCGGGCGCGCGCGACATCGCCGACCGCCTCATGGCCAGCCTCGGCTCCATGCTGCTGTACTGGTACCACTACAGCCAGAACGGCCGCCGCATCGAGGTCGAGACCGACGACGACTCCATCGGCGCCCACTTCCTGCACCTGCTGCACGGCCAGAAGCCCTCGGCGCTGTGGGAGCGCGCCATGCAGACCTCGCTCAACCTGTACGCCGAGCACGAGTTCAACGCCTCGACCTTCACCGCGCGCGTGATCGCCGGCACCGGCTCGGACATGTACTCGTCGATCGCCGGCGCCATCGGCGCGCTGCGCGGCCCCAAGCACGGCGGCGCCAACGAGGTGGCCTTCGAGATCCAGAAGCGCTACGACAACCCGGCCGAGGCCGAGGCCGACATCAAGCGCCGCGTGGAGAACAAGGAAGTGGTGATCGGCTTCGGCCACCCGGTGTACACCACGGGCGACCCGCGCAACCAGGTCATCAAGGACGTGGCCAAGCGCCTGTCGAAGGACGCCGGCTCGCTGAAGATGTTCGACATCGCCGAGCGGCTGGAGACGGTCATGTGGGACGCCAAGAAGATGTTCCCGAACCTGGACTGGTTCAGCGCGGTGAGCTACCACATGATGGGCGTGCCCACGGCCATGTTCACGCCGCTGTTCGTGATCGCGCGCACCTCGGGCTGGGCCGCGCACATCATCGAGCAGCGCATCGACAACAAGATCATCCGCCCCAGCGCCAACTACACCGGGCCGGAGAACCTGAAGTTCGTGCCGATCAAGGACCGCAAGTAATACCGGCCCTCCGGCCTGCTCCCGGGACCGCGCGCAGCGCGGCCCGCGGGAGCGGGGG
>NZ_AQPL01000067.1:0-10519 GCF_000395345.1 Cupriavidus sp. WS
CCCGCGGGAGCGGGGGCCGGCGGCCGCAAAGCACGGCCGCCGCCCCCGGATCATGACTTTCTCTATTCCCTACGAAATGAACACTGCAAACCGCAAGCCGCTGCCGGGCACCAAGCTGGATTTCTTCGACGCGCGCGCCGCCGTCGAGGCGATCCAGCCGGGCGCCTATGACAAATTGCCGTACACGTCGCGCGTGCTGGCCGAGAACCTGGTGCGCCGCTGCGACCCGGCCACGCTGGACGCATCGCTGACGCAGCTCATCGAGCGCCGGCGCGACCTCGATTTCCCGTGGTTCCCGGCGCGCGTGGTTTGCCATGACATCCTCGGCCAGACCGCGCTGGTGGACCTGGCCGGCCTGCGCGACGCGATCACCGCCCAGGGCGGCGACCCGGCCAAGGTCAACCCGGTGGTGCCGGTGCAACTGATCGTGGACCACTCGCTGGCCGTGGAATGCGGCGGCTTCGACCCCGATGCGTTCGCCAAGAACCGCGCCATCGAGGACCGCCGCAACGAAGACCGCTTCGACTTCATCAACTGGACCAAGAAGGCGTTCAAGAACGTCGAGGTGATCCCGCCGGGCAACGGCATCATGCACCAGATCAACCTGGAGCGGATGTCGCCGGTGATCCACGCCGTGGACGGCGTGGCCTACCCCGACACGCTGGTCGGCACCGACAGCCACACGCCGCACGTCGACGCGCTCGGCGTGATCGCCGTCGGCGTGGGCGGGCTGGAAGCCGAGAACGTGATGCTGGGGCGCGCCTCGTGGATGCGCCTGCCCGACATCGTCGGCGTGGAGCTTTCCGGCAAGCGTCAGCCCGGCATCACCGCCACCGACATCGTGCTGGCGCTGACCGAATTCCTGC
This sequence comes from Cupriavidus sp. WS, assembly GCF_000395345.1. Taxonomy (NCBI): domain Bacteria; kingdom Pseudomonadati; phylum Pseudomonadota; class Betaproteobacteria; order Burkholderiales; family Burkholderiaceae; genus Cupriavidus; species Cupriavidus sp. WS. The sequence goes on from NZ_AQPL01000067.1 coordinate 867, forward strand.
GCAAGGAAAAGGTGGTCGGTGCCTACCTGGAGTTCCGCGGCGAAGGCGCCGCGAGCCTGACGCTCGGCGACCGCGCCACCATCTCCAACATGGCGCCGGAATACGGCGCCACCGCGGCGATGTTCTTCATCGACGGCCAGACCATCGACTACCTGAAGCTGACCGGCCGCGACGATGCGCAGGTCAGGCTGGTGGAAACCTACGCCAAGGCCGCGGGCCTGTGGGCCGACACGCTGCAGCACGCCGAATACGAGCGCGTGCTGCGCTTCGACCTGTCCACCGTGGTGCGCAACATGGCCGGCCCGTCCAACCCGCACAAGCGGCTGCCGACCTCCGACCTGGCCGCGCGCGGCATCGCCGGCAAGTGGGAAGACACGCCGGGCCAGATGCCCGACGGCGCCGTCATCATCGCCGCCATCACCAGTTGCACCAACACCAGCAACCCGCGCAACGTGATCGCCGCGGCGCTGCTGGCGCGCAACGCCAACGCGCGCGGGCTGACCCGCAAGCCGTGGGTGAAGAGCTCGCTCGCGCCCGGCTCCAAGGCCGTGCAGCTGTACCTGGAAGAAGCCGGCCTGCTGCCGGACCTGGAGCGGCTCGGCTTCGGCATCGTCGCGTTCGCCTGCACCACCTGCAACGGCATGTCCGGCGCGCTCGACCCGGTGATCCAGAAGGAGATCATCGAGCGCGACCTGTACGCCACCGCCGTGCTCTCGGGCAACCGCAACTTCGACGGCCGCATCCACCCGTACGCCAAGCAGGCCTTCCTGGCCTCGCCGCCGCTGGTGGTGGCCTACGCCATCGCCGGCACCATCCGCTTCGACATCGAGCAGGACGTGCTGGGCACCGACGCTGACGGCAAGCCGGTGCGGCTCAAGGACATCTGGCCGAGCGACGAGGAAATCGACGCCATCGTGGCCAGGAGCGTCAAGCCCGAGCAGTTCCGCAAGGTCTACGAGCCGATGTTCAACTTCGCCGTGGACAGCGGCGAGCAGATCAGCCCGCTGTACGACTGGCGCCCGCAGAGCACCTACATCCGCCGCCCGCCGTACTGGGAAGGCGCGCTGGCCGGCGAGCGCACGCTCCAGGGCCTGCGTCCGCTGGCGGTGCTCGGCGACAACATCACCACCGACCACCTGTCGCCGTCGAACGCCATCATGCTCGACAGCGCGGCCGGCGAATACCTGGCCAGGATGGGCCTGCCCGAGGAAGACTTCAACTCCTACGCCACGCACCGCGGCGACCACCTCACCGCGCAGCGCGCCACCTTCGCCAACCCCACGCTGGTCAACGAGATGGCCGTGGTGGACGGCAAGGTCAAGAAGGGTTCGCTGGCGCGCATCGAGCCCGAGGGCAAGGTGGTGCGCATGTGGGAAGCGATCGAGACCTACATGGACCGCAAGCAGCCGCTGATCATCGTGGCCGGCGCGGACTACGGCCAGGGCTCCTCGCGCGACTGGGCGGCCAAGGGCGTGCGGCTGGCGGGCGTGGAAGTCATCGTGGCCGAAGGCTTCGAGCGCATCCACCGCACCAACCTGATCGGCATGGGCGTGCTGCCGCTGGAATTCAAGCCCGGCACCAACCGCCTGACGCTCAGCATCGACGGCACCGAGACCTTCGACGTGATCGGCGCGCGCAAGCCGCGCGCGGAGCTTACGCTGGTCATCCGCCGCAAGAGCGGCGAGCGCGTGGAAGTGCCCGTGACCTGCCGCCTCGACACCGCGGAAGAAGTCTCCATCTACGACGCCGGCGGCGTGCTGCAGCGCTTCGCGCAGGACTTCCTCGAATCGTCTAAGGCCGCGGCCTGAGGCAATAAGCGCGCGCCGGGCGGCATGCCGCCCGGCCTCACCAGGACGAAATCTCATGGCCCACGTACCCCAGATCAAGATTCCCGCCACCTACCTGCGTGGCGGCACCAGCAAAGGCGTGTTCTTCCGCCTGCAGGACCTGCCCGCGGCCGCGCAGGTCCCCGGCGCGGCGCGCGACAAGCTGCTGATGCGCGTGATCGGCAGCCCCGACCCCTACGGCAAGCAGATCGACGGCATGGGCGCGGCAACGTCCAGCACCAGCAAGACCGTCATCATCTCGAAAAGCAGCCGGCCCGGCCACGACGTCGACTACCTGTTCGGCCAGGTCTCCATCGACCAGCCGTTCATCGACTGGAGCGGCAACTGCGGCAACCTGTCCGCCGCCGTCGGCCCGTTCGCCATCGGCGCCGGGCTGGTCGACCCGAGCCGCATCCCGCAAAACGGCGTAGCCACCGTGCGCATCTGGCAGGCCAACATCGGCAAGACCATCATCGGCCACGTGCCCATCACCGATGGCGCCGTGCAGGAAACCGGCGACTTCGAGCTCGACGGCGTGACCTTCCCCGCCGCCGAAGTCCAGCTCGAGTTCATGGACCCGGCCGCCGAGGAAGAAGGCGCCGGCGGCGCCATGTTCCCGACCGGCCACCTCGTCGACGACCTCGAGGTGCCGGGCGTGGGCACCTTCAAGGCCACCATGATCAACGCCGGCATCCCGACCATCTTCCTCAACGCGGAAGAGATCGGCTACACCGGCACCGAGCTGCAGGACGACATCAACGGCGACCCCGCCGCACTGGCCAGGTTCGAGACCATCCGCGCCTACGGCGCGCTGCGCATGGGCCTGATCAAGAACGTCGACGAAGCGGCCAAGCGCCAGCACACGCCGAAGGTGGCCTTCGTGGCGAAGCCGGCCGGCTACGTCGCCTCCAGCGGCAAGCCGGTCGGCGCCGGCGACGTCGACCTGCTGGTGCGCGCGCTGTCGATGGGCAAGCTGCACCACGCCATGATGGGCACCGCCGCCGTGGCCATCGGCACCGCCGCGGCGATCCCCGGCACACTGGTCAACCTCGCCGCCGGCGGCGGCGAACGCAACGCGGTGCGCTTCGGCCACCCCTCGGGCACGCTGCGCGTGGGCGCCGAAGCCAACCTCGTCGACGGCGAATGGGCCGTGACCAAGGCCATCATGAGCCGCAGCGCGCGCGTGCTGATGGAAGGCTGGGTGCGCGTGCCGGGCGACACGTTCTGAGGCATCGGCGGCACGGCGCTGCGGGACTCGGTTCCGGTTGCGGCGGCATGGAGGTCCTGCCTGCCGCCGGTGGGCTCGATGAGGGGACGGCTTTCGCCATTTGCCGGCGCTTGCCCTCTCCCCCGGCCCCTCTCCCACTTCGCGGGAGAGGGGAGCAAACCATCAATAACAAAAGGCTGCCGGCAACGAGTCAACTTGCCGATTGTGGTCTCCCCTCTCCCGCTTGCGGGAGAAGGCAGGATTCGCCACGAAGCGAGAGCCTTTGCCATTCGCTGGCGCCGGCCGTCATCCCGGCGCGCGGCCCCTCGAAGGCCACAGCCGCAGCAAGGCGTCGAGGTCATCGATGCGCGCGCGGCCAAGGCGGGTAGCCGTCATGGCAGGAACGAGGCGATGACTCAATGCCGTCTGGCCGGCCCTCCCCGCCAGACACCCCCCGGGAAAACCCCAAAGCGGTAAATGTCGACACATTCAGGACCCCTCTCGTATAGTTCTCGTCCGCCGCGGCCCCGCCTGTAAGACAGGCGCCGCCGCGCGGATTGCGTAGACCGATAGACGACGCAGCCACCCAAAAGGGGCTGCCCAGTCGTGCCTATATGAGGAACATCATGAAGCGTTTCGCCCGTCTCACCACGCTCAGCACCCTGCTGCTCGCCGCCAGCCTGACCACTGGCGCCGCCCACGCCCAGCTCGCCCCGTCCGCCGCCACGCCGGCCCAGGCCAGCGCGCCGGCCGAGGCCCGCAAGGCCAACATCGTCATCATCGGCACCGGCGGCACCATTGCCGGCGCCGGCGCGGCGGCCACCAACACCGCGGCTTACCAGTCGGCCGTGGTGCCGGTGGACAAGATCATCGCCTCGGTGCCGGAGATCTCGAAGATCGCCAACGTCAAGGGCGAGCAGGTGTTCCAGATCGGCTCCGAGAGCTTCAACAACGAGCGCCTGCTCAAGCTCGGCAAGCGGGTCTCCGAACTGCTCAAGCAGCCGGACGTGGACGGCATCGTGATCACGCACGGCACCGACACCATCGAGGAAACCAGCTATTTCCTCAACCTCACGCTCAAGAGCGACAAGCCCGTGGTGGTGGTCGGTTCGATGCGCCCGGGCACCGCGCTCGGCGCCGACGGCGCGCTCAACCTGTACGACGCGGTGCTGGTGGCGTCCAGCCCCGAATCGCGCGGCAAGGGCACGCTGGCCGTGCTCAACGACGAGATCCACACCGGCCGCGACGTCACCAAGACCAACACCTTCAAGACCGAGACCTTCCGCTCGCCGTTCGGCCCGCTGGGCTACGTGGTGGAAGGCCGCACGCTGTACTTCCGCCTGCCGGCGCGCCCGCACACCACGCAGACCGAGTGGGACATCGACAAGCTCGACAAGCTGCCCGAAGTGGCGGTGGTCTACGCCTACGGCAACGTGAACCCGGGCGCGGTCGACGCCGCCGTGAAGAACGGCGCCAAGGCCATCGTGTACGCCGCCACCGGCAACGGCAGCGTGGGCGACTACATGGTCGAGCCGCTCAAGGCCGCGCGCGCCAAGGGCGTGCAGATCGTGCGCGCGTCGCGCACCGGCAGCGGCGTGGTGATCCGCAACGCCGAGCAGCCCGACGACAAGTACGACTGGCTGGTGACGGACGACCAGCTGCCGCAGAAGGCCCGCATCCTGATGGCGCTGGCGCTGACCAAGACCAGCGACAGCAAGGAACTGCAGAAGATCCTGTGGAAATATTGACGGCCGCGGCGTAGCCGCGGGCATTCCGGGCGGCGGCGGAGCACGCCCCGCCCTCGCGGCTGGCTGGCCGCACGCGACCTCGCCAGCCGTTTTTTCACTTCATGCCAGCCCTCCCCTTGCAAGCCAGGTAGTCCTCGAAGCCGATGCGGCCGCCATGCCGCCAGGCCTCGGCGGAACATGGATTGGTGGCGGCAAAGATCGGCCGTTAATTGCGTTACAAGGCATTCCCGCTCATGCGGCCGGATTGAAGGCGGCGCGGCCGGCCGGCGCGCCGTGCTAGAACAGCACGCTGCTCATCAGCGCCCTGGCCACGAGCTCGGCCTCGTCGGCGCTTTCCGCGTAGACCGACACCTCGCTCACCACCTGCCGGCGCCCGCGCCGGAGCACGCTGGCCACCGCGCGCAGGCTGGCCGCCCTGGCCGCTTCGAGATACTGGATGTTGAGCGAACCGGTGGCGCCGCCGCGCATGCTGCCGGCCTCGCAGCCCGAGGCCGCCGCGGCCGCGCCGGCCACGTCGATCAGCGTGGCGATCACGCCGCCGTGGACGATCTCGCCGACCGTGACGTTGGCGGGGCTGAACGGCAGCAGCAGCTCGACGTGGTCCACCGCCAGCACGTCCAGCGCGATGCCCAGCGCGCGGGCCACGGGCGAGCCCATCAGGACCTGCTCGACGGTCTGGCGGATACGCGGGTCGACGGGTGCGGCGGCATGGGAGCCGGCAGCGGCAGCGGCGCCCGCGCCGGACAAGGCGGCAACGAGAATCGGCATCGTGTTCTCCTGGATCGGGATCGTGGCAACAGGAGCAGCGTAGACCCGCGCGCCGCCGGCGCTCAATTACCTGACGGGTAATCGGCGGACTTCCGCGCGGCAAACTTCCGCGCGGCGATGTTGCGCCGCAGGCACCGGGCGGGCCGGGGCCGGGCCGGTCGCCGTTTATAATGTGCGCCCGTCCGCCCCGCCTCGCCGCCGCATGCCGTCAGACCTGTCAGACCCGCCAGACACCAACCCGCTTTCCGCGCGCTCCCCCGCCGCCACGCCGCAGCGCGACGAGGGCCAGCGCGACGAAGGCCTGTTCGACCGGCCCGACAGCCCCTGCATCGGCATCTGCTCGACCTTGTTCGACGAAATCTGCCAGGGCTGCGGCCGCACCGCGATGGAGGTCAGCAACTGGGTCTTCATGGACGACGCGGAAAAGCAGGCGGTGTGGGAGCGCATCACGCGCGAGGGCACGGCGCGGCGCTTCCGCCCGGAGTAGCCCCGGAGCCGGCCGCACCGACCACACTGGCCATACAGGCCGCGCCGCTCAGCCGCCGGCCAGCCGGCGCTCCATGTCCTCCACCTCGCGGCGCGCCGGCTGCTTGTCGATGCCGCTGGGCACGGCCCCGGGCCCGAACGGGCGCACGGCGCCGAGCAGCACGCTGTCGATGGCCGTGGCAAACCCGCTGCTCACAGCCCGGCCGCCTCCAGCCAGCGCGCGAACATGCGGCGGCCGGCCGCGGCCACCGCCGTGCCGATCTGCGCCGTGCGCGCGCGGATCTCGCGCGGGTCGATGCCGGCCTTGCCAAGCTCGACCGTATGCCCGACCAGCCAGCCTTCCAGCTCGGCCGGACGCACCTCGGGATGGAACTGCAGCGCCAGCACGTGGCGGTCGATGGCGTAGGCCTGGTGCGGCACGGCCGCCGTGGAAGCCAGCAGTTGCGCGCCGGCGGGCAGGTCGAAGGTGTCGCCGTGCCAGTGCAGCACGTTCCAGTCGGCGCTCTCCAGCTCGGCCAGCGCGGAGGCGCGGCCTGCCTCGGTGGGCCGGATCGGCGCCCAGCCGATCTCGCGCGTGCCGGGATAGACGCGCGCGCCGCTGGCGCGGGCGATCAGCTGCGCGCCCAGGCAGACGCCGATCACCGGCCGGCGCGCCGCGAGCCGCGCGCGGATGACGTCGATCTCGGCGTCGAGCCACGGATAGGTCTCGTTCTCGTACACGCCGATCGGGCCGCCGAGCACGACCAGCAGGTCGGCGGGATGCGCGCCGACCACGCTCAGGTCGTCGATGCCGGCGCGCAGCACGTACAGCGCGTGGCCGCGCTCGCGCAGGACGTCGCCCAGCACGCCAGCGTCCTCGAACGCAACGTGCTGGATCACATGGGTGGTGAACCTGGCTTGGGTCATGGCGTGCCTGTCCGGTCGATGCAAAGCTTCGATCTTACTGGCATCCGGGCATGCCGGGCAAACGGTCACGCCATGACATATTCCGCGCGCCGCACCGCACCGTCAGCGCGCGCCGGCGGGCTTGAGCACCAGCGTGTCGAATGCCTCGTTGCCCTGCCGGCGCGTCGGCGCCAGGGTGATGTACTGCACCGCGACCCATTTGTCGGTCCAGTCGCGGTAGTGCGTGGACATCACGTTGCCCGACTGCCCGGTCGAATCCATGAAACGCGAGCCGGCCAGGTCGGAGAGGTCGTAGATGGCGCGCAGGCTGGCCGCGTGCACGCTTTCGAACGGTGCCGCCTCGTCGCGCAGGTTGTGGCGCCCCGCGTTGACGGTGTAGGTGTCGCCGCCGCTGGGCACCTTGACGTTGAACAGGCTGGCCAGGTAGGGCTGCCTGCCGAACGGCTTGTGCTCCATGCGCGCGGCATGGGCGCTGCCCCAGCGCCAGCGCTCCGGCTTGTCGCCGTAGCGCTGGCCGAGGTCGGCAATGGCGCGGCGCCAGGCCGTGGCGATGGCGTCGTCGCAGTCTTCCCGCGCCGGCGTGGTGCTGTCGTCGCACCAGAACGCGCCGAGGCCGCGCGGATTGCGCAGCACGTTGAGCATGGGCTGCTGCACGTTGCGCTGCTCCCACATGCGGCCAAACAGCGGCTCGCCCACCTTGTCCTCGAACAGCACGCGCGACAGTTCGCGCAGCCACGCCGTCGCCACCAGCGGCTCGGCCAGCCGGGGCTGCATGTCGCCATCCCACTTGCGCAGCGCGGCGATCAGCGCGCGCTCGCGCTCGGGCAGCGCCGGATCGCTGGCGACCGGGGCCGCCAGCAGCAGCGGCAGCGCGTCGCGCACGGCCAGCGAGAGCGTGTCCTTCTGGATCGCGCCGAAGCTGTCCGGGGTGTGCCGCGCGGTGGCGTCCAGCATGGTGCGGATGCGCTGGTAGCGGTACGGCACGGTCCATTCGCTGGTCAGGAAATACGGGTAGTCGTCGCCGACGATCTTCTGGTTGGCGGTGGCGATGACGCCCTCCGGCGGGTTGAAGCTGCGCGGCAACTGCTCGAACGGGATGAAGCCGTTCCAGTCGTAGCGCGCATCCCAGCCCGGCGCCGGCGCCAGCCCCTTGAGGTCGTTGTCGGCGCGCCGCAGCGGCACGCGGCCGGGGGCGATGAAGCCGATGTTGCCGTCCACGTCCGCATAGACGATGCTCTGCTGGGGCGAGTGGAAATCGCGCATGGCCGCCAGGAACGTGGCCCAGTCGGTGGCGCGGTTGAGCAAGAGCCCGGCCTGGAAGGTGCGGTCGTCGGCGCGCAGCGCGGTCCACTGGAAGGCCACCACGTACCGCGCGCCGAGCGGCGCGGCGGCCGTGGCGACGGGCTCGGCGGCGTCGGAGATCACCGGGCCGTGGCGGGTCTCGCGCACGGTCAGGGTCACGTCGGGCGCGCCCTTCACGTGGATGGTCTCGCTGCGGGTCCTGAACTCGGCCCAGCCGTCCGGGGTCTGGTAGCGCTGCGCGCTGCCCGGCTGCAGGCGCTCGATGTACAGGTCCTGCACGTCGGGCGCGGTATTGGTGAAACCCCACGCGATGCGCTGGTTGTGCCCCAGCACCACCAGCGGCATGCCCGGCAGCGAGGCGCCGGCCACGTCCAGCCCGGGCGCCTGCATGTGGACGAAGTACCAGAGCGCCGGCGCCTGCAGGCCCAGGTGCGGATCGTTGGCCAGCAGCGGCTTGCCCGAGCGCGTGCGGGCGCCGGACACCACCCAGTTGTTCGATCCCATGCCCTCCACGTAGCCGGGCGGCGCCTGCCGCTCGACGCGCGCCATCGCCGTGGCCAGCGGGGCGAGATGCCGGTAGAGGCTGCCGTAGTCCATCGTGCGCGGCGAGCGCTCGCCCGGATACGGCGCCAGCAGCTCGTTGATGCGCGCCACCGGCAGCACCTGCGCCAGCCGCATGCGCAGCGTCTCCTGCGTCCAGTTGGCGCTCAGGTCCCAGGCCATCATGGTCTGCCAGGCCAGCGTATCGGCCGGCTCCCAGTGCTCCGGCCTGGTGCGCAGGAGCAGGAACTCGGGCGGCAGCGGGCCCTTGCGCGTGTCGATGTAGGCGTTGACGCCGTCCGCGTAGGCCTGCAGCGCGGCGCGCGTCTCGGGCGTGGCCTGCGCCAGGATGGCCTCGGCGTTGCGCCGCACGCCGAGCGTGCGCAGGAAGCGGTCGGTATCGAGCGCCGGCGGCCCGAGGATCTCGGCCAGCCGGCCCGAGGCGATGCGCTTGTTCATCTGCAACTGCCACAGGCGGTCCTGCCCGTGCACGAAGCCAAGCGCGAAATAGGCGTCGAGCGGATTGGCCGCCTTGATGTGCGGCACGTCGTGGCGGTCGCGGACGATGGAGACGCGCTCGCGCAGCCCCGGCAGGCTCAGCGTGCCCGCCGTCTGCGGCTGCGACGCCTGCCGGTACCACGCATACCCGCCCAGCGCGCCCGCCAGCAGCAGCGCCACCAGCGTCAGTACCAGCCAGGCCAGCCGTTTGAACCAGCGCATCGATCGCTCTCCCCCGCGTGGCGGCATGCGCCCGCGGTGTTGTCTGTTTTTTGTCCCGTACTGCTGTCTCGGCACTGCTGTCTCGGTACTGCTTGCTCCTGGCCGGCCCGCGCCGCGCCGGACCGGTTCCGCGCGGCGCGGGCCGGCGGG
>NZ_AQPL01000068.1:0-6830 GCF_000395345.1 Cupriavidus sp. WS
GGGCGGCGGCGCGCGGAACGATCCACCCCGCCCGCCGCCGCCACGCCCGCCGCGCGTCAGGCGGCCGGCTTCTTCAGCTGCAGCGCCTTGTACTCGAGGAATTCCTCGAGCCCGTACTTGCCGGCCTCGCGCCCGTTGCCGGACTGCTTGTAGCCGCCGAACGGCGCCTGCATGTTGAACGGCCCGCCGTTGATGTCGACCTGGCCGGTGCGGATGCGGCGCGCCACGCGGATGGCGCGCGCTTCGTCGCCCGACCACACGCCGCCGCCCAGCCCGTAGATGCTGTCGTTGGCGATGCGCACGGCGTCTTCCTCGGTGTCGTAGCAGATGATCGACAGCACCGGGCCGAAGATCTCTTCCTGCGCCACGGTGGCCCGGGGGTCGACGTTGCCGAGCACGGTCGGCTTGACGAAGAAGCCCTTGTCCAGCCCCGCGGGCGCTTCCGGCCCGCCCGTCACCAGTTCGGCGCCCTCGTTCAGGCCGCGCTGGATGTAGCTGGTCACGCGCTCGCGCTGCGCGGCGGAGATCAGCGGGCCCAGGCGGGTGGTTTCCTGCAGCGGGTCGCCCACGGTGAAGGCATCGGCCACCTGCTTGGCGATGGCCTTGGCCTCCTCGTAGCGACCGCGCGGCACCAGCATGCGGGTATGGGCCGAGCAGGTCTGCCCGGAGTTGAGGAAACAGGCACTGACGGTGCCCTTGACCGCGGCCGGCAGGTCCGCGTCGTCGAGGATCACCGAGGCGGACTTGCCGCCGAGCTCCAGCGCCACGCGCTTGACGCTCTGCGCGCCCAGCTCGGAGACGCGCTTGCCAGCGCGCGTGGAGCCGGTAAACGACACCATGTCCACTTCCGGGTGGCTGGCCAGCACCTCGCCCACCACCGGGCCGTAGCCGGTCACGAGGTTGAACACGCCCGGCGGCAGGCCGGCGGCCTCGATCACCTCGGCCAGCACGAAGGCGTTGAGCGGCGCCACCTCGGACGGCTTGAGCACCACGGTGCAGCCGGCGGCCAGCGCCGGCGCCACCTTCAGCGTGATCTGGTTGAGCGGGTAGTTCCACGGCGTGATGGCACCCACCACGCCCACCGGCTCGCGCACCACCAGCGAATTGCCGACCTCTTCCTCGAACGTGAAGTTCTCCACCAGCTTGGCCGCCTGCGCCCAGTTGTAGACCGGGCCGCCGACCTGGATGGCGCGGGCCAGCTTGATCGGCATGCCGACTTCGCCGGCGATCAGTTGCGCCAGCTCCTCGCTGCGCTCCTTGAGCCCGTCCGCGATCTTGCGGATATAACCGGCGCGCACCGCGGGCGGCGTGGCCGACCAGGCGTCGAAGGCGGCGCGGGCGGCCTGGATGGCGTCCTCGGCGTCGCGCGCATGCCCTTCGGGGATGCGGCCCATGACGGCTTCGGTGGTGGAGTGGATGACGTCGATCTGGCCGGTGCCGTGGGGCACGACCCACTTACCGTTGATGAAGAGCTTGTCTCGTTGTTGCATGGCCACAGTTTTCAGTTGTTGAACAGGCGATTGCAAAATTTTTGTTACTTTTATGGTGCTCCACATTGTAGAGCGGTTTGGCGCCTCGTTTTTTTGCGGTGCGCCAGCCACCCGAACAACGTGGCGATAATCGGCCGAGCATGAGCCGAATCCGGGAACAGCGCGCCGCTCGCCGCTGCCGGCGCATAACAAGGGAGCAGACATGACCGACCCGGTGTTCCACAAGACCGAGCAGGGCCAGGACGAAATCCGCACGCGCGCGCGCAAGCTGGACCACAGGACGCGCGCGCTGCTGCTGATCGTCAACGGCGAGCGCCGGCGCAGCGAACTGCTGGCGCAGACCAGCGGCATGGGCGTAGGCCCGGAAGCCATCGAGGCGCTGCTGGAGGCCGGGCTGATCCACGCGGGCGCCGCCGCGCCGCCGGATATCGCCGCCCCGGCCGCCGCGCGCCGCGCCGGGCCGGAAGCGGCCGGCAGCGTGTTCCCGGCCTACGCCGCACGCGGCGTAGGCGGCAATGACGACGCCGGCCCCGCGACCTACCAGCAGCTCTATCACTTCTACACGGACGTCATCGGCCATCATCTCGGCCTGCGCGGCTACATGCTGCAGGTCAAGGTCGAGAAAGCCGCCGGCACGGCCGAACTCGCCGCGCTGCGCGGCCCGCTGTACGCGGCCCTGCACAAGGCCAAGGGCGAGATCACCGCGGCCGCCATCATCGACCAGCTCGACAGGATGGTGGGCGGCGAGGGGCGGATGCAGATCTGAACGGGCAAAAGAAAAAAGGGCCGCACACGGCGGCCCTCTTCTTCCATCAACCGGTCAACGCAACTCAGCCCGCGATACCCTGCGACTCCAGGTACTCGTCATACGTGCCCAGGTAGTCGGTCAGCGTGCCGTCGGTGCGCACCTCGATCACGCGCGTGGCCAGGCCGCTGACGAACACGCGGTCGTGCGAGACGAAGATCAGCGTGCCGGTGAACTTGTCCAGCGCGATCTGCAGCGACTCGATCGACTCCATGTCCATGTGGTTGGTCGGCTCGTCGAGCGCCAGCACGTTGTGGCGGCCCAGCATCAGCTTGCCCCAGATCATGCGGCCCTTCTCGCCGCCCGACAGCACCTTGACCGACTTCTTGATGTCGTCGGCCGAGAACAGCAGGCGGCCCATCGTGCCGCGCAGCGACTGGTCGTCGTCGCCGGCCTGGGTCCACTGGCTCATCCAGTCCATCAGGTCGCGGTCGTCCGGGAATTCCTCGTAGGTGTCCTGCGGCATGTAGCCGACGTTGGCGTTCTCGGCCCACTTGATCGCGCCGCGGTCGACTTCCACGCCGCGCTGCACGCCGTTCTGCACGGCCTGGTTGAGCAGGCTGCGCAGCAGCGTGGTCTTGCCGGCGCCGTTCTCGCCGATGATGGCCACGCGCTCGCCGGCCTGGATCGCCATCGACAGGTTGTCGATGATCCTGCGGTCGTAGGTCTTGGTGACGCCGTCCGCTTCCACCGCGAGGTTGTGCAGCTTCTTCTCGAACTCGAAGCGGATGAACGGGTTCTGGCGCGACGACGGCTTGAGGTCCTCGACCTTGATCTTGTCGATCTGCTTGAGGCGCGAGGTGGCCTGGCGCGCCTTGGACTTGTTGGCCGAGAAGCGGCGCACGAAGTCCTGCAGTTCGCCGATGCGCTCCTTGGCGCGCGCGTTGGCCGCCATCTGGCGCTCGCGCGCCTGCATGGAGGCTTCCATGTAGTCGTCGTAGTTGCCCGGGTAGACCTTGAGCGTGCCGTAGTCCATGTCCGCCATGTGGGTGCACACGGAGTTCAGGAAGTGGCGATCGTGGGAAATGATGATCATGGTGGAGTTGCGCTCGTTGAGCACGTCCTCCAGCCAGCGGATGGTGTTGATGTCGAGGTTGTTGGTCGGCTCGTCGAGCAGCAGCACGTCCGGGTTCGAGAACAGCGCCTGCGCCAGCAGCACGCGCAGCTTCCAGCCCGGCGCGACGCTGCTCATGGTGCCCTGGTGCTGGTCGGTGGGAATGCCCACGCCCAGCAGCAGCTCGCCGGCGCGGGCCTCGGCGGTGTAGCCGTCGTACTCGGCATACTTGGCCTCCAGGTCGGCGGCCTTCATGTAGTCCTCGTCGGTGGCGTCCGGGTTGGCGTAGATGGCGTCGCGCTCGGCGGCGGCGGCCCACATCTCGGTGTGCCCCATCATGACCACGTCCAGCACGCGCATGTCTTCATAGGCGAACTGGTCCTGGCGCAGCTTGCCCAGGCGCACGCCCGGCTCGAGGATGACGTTGCCCGAGGACGGCTCGAGGTCGCCGCCGAGGATCTTCATGAAGGTGGACTTGCCGCAGCCGTTCGCGCCGATCAAGCCGTAGCGGTTGCCCTCGCCGAACTTGACCGAGATATTCTCGAACAACGGCTTGGGGCCGAACTGCATGGTGATGTTTGCGGTAGAAAGCACGTCTGGAACCTTGTATGAATGAGGGGGCGCGGGCGGCGCGGCACCGGTGCGCACGGCACGGAACCGGCGCGGCGATGCCGCGGAACGCGCGCACGCGGCGAAGGGCGCGGTGCGCGGTCCCGGCATGCGGCCGGGAAGCCCGACAGAATCCCGGCCGGAGACCGGGAAATAACCCGCGATTTTACCATCCGCGGGCCCGGGAAAGAAGCGATCAGCCGCCGATGGGCATCAGATAGGGGCGGAAGCGGCCGCTTTCAACACCGGATAACCCGACAGCGCCAGCGAGAAGCCGTCCGCGCGTGCGCTCAACTGCGCCTGGCCGCCCACCGGCAGCGTCAGCTTGCGCGGGCAGTGGCCGAACGGCAGGCCGGTCAGCACCGGCACCGCCAGGCGCTCGCGCAGGTAGGCCACCACCGCGGGCAGGTCGTAGCCGTTGTCGTAGTCGGTCACGCGGTAGCTGGAGAAGTCGCCCAGCACGATGGCGCGCTGCGCGCCCAGCACGCCGGCCTGGTCGAGCTGCAGCAGCATGCGCTCGACGCGGTACGGCGGCTCGTTGACGTCCTCCAGGAACAGGATGCCGCCCTCGATGGCCGGCATGAAGCGCGTGCCCAGCAGGCTGCACAGCATGGCCATGTTGCCGCCCCACAGCGTGCCGGACACGGTGCCGCTGAACGGCTGGCCGCCGGCCTGCGGCGCGTCCACGCCGATGGTGTAGGCCGCATCGTGCATCACGCCGGCGAAGTGCTCCCACATGAAGGGGTCGACCACCTCGGTGCCGAAGTCCGCCAGCAGCATCGGCCCGGCGAAGGTCACGCCGCCGGTGGCCGCCAGGTAGGCCAGCTGGAACGCGGTGAAGTCGCTGTGGCCGACGATGGGCGTGCCGGCGGCGCGCGCCTGCTCGGCGATGCGGGCGAAGTCCACGCGCTCCAGCAGCCGCGCGATGCCGTAGCCGCCGCGCACGGCCAGCGTCAGCTCGCGCGGCGCGCCGGTGCCGATGGCGTGCAGGTCCGCGAGGCGCTCGTCGTCGGTGCCGCCGAAGCGCAGGTAGCGGCGCGCCAGCACGTCCGGGTTGCCGACATGGAAGCCATGCTGCCGGAGCCAGGCGCAGCCGCGCGCGGCGATGGCGACGTCGTGCGGATACCCCGACGAGGCGATCAGGCGGACCTCGGTCGGCGGCGTGGCGGAGTTGGCTGGTTGCGCTGGGTTCGGCATCGACTGGCTCATGCGTCTGGATCCGGGCTGGGGTCGGGGTGGCTTGGGTTGTCGCCGGTGGTTGTACCACAGCGCGCGCAGGCCGTGGGCGCGGCATCGGGCGCCTGTGCCGCCGGCTGTGGCTCCGGTTGTGGCGCCGGTTGTCCGGTGGATCGGGCAGACTGCTGCGCATCCTTCTGCGCGCGCCGCCTCGCCCCGAAGAACGCCTTGAGCATGCCGCCGCATTCGTCGGCCAGCACGCCGCCGGCGATGGTGGTCTGGTGGTTCAGCTGCGCCTGCCCGAACAGGTCGAGCACGCTGCCGGCCGCGCCGGTCTTGGGGTCGGCCGCGCCGAACACCACGTGGCGGATGCGCGCGTGGAGAATCGCGCCGCTGCACATCACGCACGGCTCCAGCGTCACGTACAGCTCGCACTCCGGCATGCGGTAGTTGCCGACCACCTGCGCGGCGGCGCGCAGCGCCTGCATCTCGGCGTGCGCCGAAGGATCGACCGAGCGGATCGGCAGGTTGTGGCCGCGCGCGATGATGGCGTCGTTCCACACCACCACCGCGCCCACCGGCACCTCGCCGGCGGCCTCGGCCAGGCGCGCCTCGGCCAGCGCGGCCCGCATGTAGCGGCGGTCGCGCTCGGCGGCGGGATCGGCGGCTTGGTCGGGCTGCCCGGCTGCGGGCGGTAGCGGCGCGTTCATCGGATCGGTCGGGTCGGTCGGATCTTTCGGGTCTGGCATGCGCGGCGCGGCGCCTCAGTCCTGCGCGGGCAGGCTGAACGCGGCGCTGACCTCGGCCCAGCAGTTCGGCGTCTCGAACAGCACCAGGCGCGTGAGCTGCAACTGGTGGCCGAAGCAGTCCTTGAACACCGGCGCGAGGATGTCGAAGGCGATCTGCGCCAGGTTTTCCACGGTGGGAACGGCTTCCAGCACCACCGTCTTGTGCCCTTCCATCGACTGCAGGAAATTCAGCAGCGCGGTATCGCCGCGATGGATCAGGAAGGCGTGGTCCCACTTGTCGACCAGGTGCGCGTTGGCCAGCGCCTTGATGTCACCGAAGTCCAGGATCATGCCTTCGTCCGAGGCGCCCGCGCTGCGCAGCACTTCGCCCGACAGCGTGAGGTCCAGGCGATAGCGGTGGCCGTGGATGTTGCGGCACTGGCCGCCGTGGTTGGGAATGCGGTGGCCGGAATCGAATTCCAGCCGGCGGGTGATGGAGACTTGCTTGTTCATGGATGCCGGTATGTGCAGGTGCGGTGATCGGGGCGGACGAAACGTTCGGGACGAGGGTCTGGACGATTGGCCGGGATCACCGGATACCTAGCAGCTTGTGGGTCTGCAGCGACAGGCGCCAGCGCGGGCGGCGCTGGCAGAACGCCACCGCCAGCGCGGTATTCTGCCGCGCCAGCGGGCCGTCCATCGCCTGCACCAGGAAATGGCGGAAATCGAGCCGCTCGTATGCGGCGAAATCCTGGCCGTCCTGCGGGATCACCACCTTGAGCTCGTCGCCGCGCGTGACCACCAGCTCGGCGCCCATCTTGGGGCTGACGCAGACCCAGTCCACGCCGTCCGGCACCGGCAGCGTGCCGTTGGTCTCGATGGCGATCTCGAAGCCGCGCGCGTGCAGCGCGCCGATCAGCGGCGCGTCGAGCTGCAGCAGCGGCTCCCCGCCGGTGCAGACCACCAGC
>NZ_AQPL01000069.1:0-16742 GCF_000395345.1 Cupriavidus sp. WS
CGCCGCCGGTGCAGACCACCAGCGGGCGGCCGGCGGCGCCGGCCTCCACGTCCCGCGGCCAGTGCGCCGCGACCTTGTCGGCGAGCGCCTCGGCGGTGCGGTACTTGCCGCCCTCGGTGCCGTCGGTGCCGACGAAATCGGTGTCGCAGAACTGGCAGACCGCGCCGGCCCGGTCTTCTTCGCGCCCGCTCCAGAGGTTGCATCCGGAGAAGCGGCAGAACACCGCGGCGCGGCCGGCGTTGGCGCCTTCGCCCTGCAGTGTGTAGAAGATTTCCTTGACGGCGTAAGTCATGCTGATGGCAATGCGATGGTAAGGCGGTTGTGAGTCTGTCGTGTGTCTTTGCGGGTGCGCGGCAGCCATTCGCGGCAGACGTGCGTGGCTGCGGATACGGGCGGCGGCGGAAGGCCGGCGGACGGATCGGGCCGGCGGGCGGCGATGCCGGAACGGCAATCCCGCGCGGGCGGCCGGCAAGCTGGCGGCCACCCGGAATCGATGGCCAATGGCCAGGCTACTGCGGCTAACTCGCTATTTTCGCACAGGTAGCGGATCGGCTCCAGCCGTGCCGGCCGCGCGGCGCGCTCCCGGCGGCACCTTGGCCCACTGCGCCGCCCGCAGCCGCGCGCCGACGAAGTCCAGGAAACAGGCGATGCGCGCCGACAGCTGCGTATTGAGGTAGTAGACCGCGTTGATCGACTGCCGCTCCTCGATGGTGTCGCGCATCAGCACCTGCACCAGGTCGCCGCGCCGGCGGTCCTCCTCGGTCATGAAGTCCGACAGGCAGACCAGCCCCTCGCCGGCGAGCGCGAGCTGGCGCAGGGTCTCGCCGCTCGATGCGGTCAGGTGCGGCGTGACGTGCACTTCCTCGCCCATCGCGCCGCGCAGCGGCCAGCGGTTGAGCGACTCGGGCTGGTTGAAGCCGATCAGGCTGTGGCCGGCGAGGTCGTCCACCGATTCGGGCCGCCCGCGCGCCTTGAGATAGGCCGGGCTGGCCAGCACGCGCACGCGGCTGCTGGCCAGCGGACGCGCGTGCAGCGTGGAGTCGCGCAGCGTGCCGATGCGGATGGCCACGTCGGTGCGGTGCTCGAGCAGGTCGATGATCTGGTCGTTGGTGTTGAGCTCCAGCTCGATCTCCGGGTAGGCGCGGCGGAACTCGCCCACCAGCGGCACCACTACGTGGAGCATGAACGGCGACGCCGCGTTCACCCGCAGCCGCCCGGCGGGCCGCTCGCGGCGCACCGCCATCTGTTCCTCGGCCAGCTCCACCGAGGCCAGGATGCTGCGCGCGTGGGCCAGCAGCGCCTCGCCCTCCTCGCTCAGCGCCAGCCGGCGCGTGGTCCGGTGCAGCAAGGTGGTGCCGACCTTGTCCTCGAGGCGGCCGAGCGCCCGGCTGATGCCGGACACGGTCTGCCCCAGTTGCTCGGCGGCGGCGGTGATGGAGCCGCTGTCCACCACGGTGGCGAAGGCCTGGAGTTCTTCGAGTGTGATCTTCATTCCCGAATACTAGCGCGCCGAAGCGGCGCCGCCGTATTCGGGTCCGGGCCATGCCGGCGGCTCAGGGCAGGCCGAGATAGTCGCGCTTGCCGATCGGCACGCCCTTGTGGCGCAGGATGTCGTAGGCCGTGGTCACGTGGAAAAAGAAGTTCGGCAGCGCGAAGCCCAGCAGGTAGGACTTGCCGTCGAACTTGACCGGCTCGGGCCGCAGCTTGAGCTCGACGATGCGGGTGTCGCTGCCTTCCAGCTGCGCCGGCTGGATGGTCTTCAGGAAAGCGACCGTCCTGGCGATGCGCTCCTGCAGTTCCGGGAACGTGGCCTCGTTGTCGGCGAACGACGGCATCTCGATGCCGGCCAGCCGCGCCGCGCAGCCCTTGGCGCTGTCGCTGGCGCGCTGCACCTGGGCCGGCAGCGGGTCCATGTCCGCCACCAGGCGGGTCTGGATCAGGTCCGACGGGTCCATGCCCTGCGCCTGCGCGAACGCGGCGCCCTTGTCCAGGATGGCCGACAGATTGCCGAAGGCCCGCAGGAATACCGGGATCGAAGCTTCATACATGGAAAGTGACATGGGGGTGTCCTTGGCTGGGGTTGGCTGGCGCCCGCACCGGGGCGGACGCGCGACCGCGAGCATAAACCGTTTGCCGGCTTTGCGCAGGGCCGCGCCGGCGCCCTCCCAGCTCTCGCTCCTTCCCCTGCCTCAGGGCCGCTTCACCGGCGGCGCCATGTAGGTCGGCGCGATCGGCTCGCGGATGCAGCGCGCCAGGATCGCGTCGATGTCGGCCATGCTCTGCGCGTCGATGTGCCAGCCGAGGATCTCGCCGACCGGATCGAGCTGCTGCGGGCGGCGCGCGCCCCACAGCGCGATGGTCGGGCCCTTGTCGAGCACCCAGCGCACCGCCAGCGCCAGCACCGACTTGCCGAAGCGCTCGCGCGCCAGCGCCTCGAGCGCCTGCACCGCGGCCAGGTATTCCTGGAAGCGCTCGCCCGAGAACTTGGGGTCGATCTTGCGCAGGTCGTCGCCTTCATACGTGGTCGACGCGTCGATCCTGCCCGACAGCAGGCCGCGGCAGATCGCGCCGTAGCTCAGCACCGTCAGCCCGGTCCGCGCGGCGTAGGGCAGCACGTCGGCCTCGATGTCGCGCTCGAACAGGTTGTACGGCGGCTGCACGGCGTCCAGCGTGGCGACGGCGCGGAACGCGTCCATCTGCGCCGGCGAGAAGTTGCTCACGCCGATCGCGCGGATCTTGCCCTCGCGGCGCAGGTCTTCCAGCACGCGCGCGGTTTCCTCGAGCGGGGTTTCGAGGTCGGGCCAGTGGATCTGGTAGACGTCGAGCACGTCGGTCTGCAGCCGGCGCAGCGAGTCCTCGACCTCCGTGCGCAGGCGCGCGGCGCGCGAATCGCGGAAGACCTTGCCGTCCTTCCAGTCGAGCCCGGCCTTGGTGGCAATCTGCACCTTGCCGCGCAGGCCGGCTTCCTTCAGCGCCTTGCCGACGATCTCTTCCGAGCGGCCGAAGCCGTAGACCGGCGCGGTATCGATCAGCGTCACGCCCAGCCCCACCGCGCGCTGGATCGTCGCGATGGCCTCGCGCTCGTCGATGCCGCCCCACATCCAGCCGCCGATGGCCCAGGTGCCGAGGCCGATGCGCGAGGCCCGGATGCCCGAGCTGCCGATTTCAATCTGTTCCATGCATGACTCCGTCAAGTGTGGCTGCGAGCCGGCCGCCCCTTCGGTCAAGGGGCAAACCCGCCGCACCGTTGCAATATGCCCGCTGCGCGCTTATCTTTCCAATAGAAGATAGAGATTCGATTTATCCCATACGGAGATAAATCACTGGAAAACAAGGAAACGCATGGAGCTTAGACAGTTGCGGCATTTCGTGGCGGTCGCCGAGGAAGGCAGCTTCACCGTCGCCGCGCAGCGCATGAACATCGTGCAGTCGGCGCTGTCGACCTCGGTCCGCTCGCTCGAGGACGAACTGGACGCGAAACTGTTCGCCCGCACCACGCGCCACGTGCGCCTGACCGCCGCCGGGCGCGCCTTCCTCGGCAAGACCAGGGAAGCGCTCGACGCGATCCGCCAGGGCCGCGAGATGGTCGCCGACATCGCGGCGCTGCGGCGCGGCAAGCTCAGCATCGGCACGGTCCAGAGCCTGCCGGCCTTCGTCGACCTGCCGGCGCTGCTGGCGCGCTTTCACGGCCAGTACCCGGACATCGAGGTCCACCTGTGCCAGGGCAGCGCCTCGCACCTGATGGACAAGGTGCGCGCCGGCAAGCTCGACTTCGCCATCCTGCCGATCGGCGAGCCGCCGGCCCAGCTCGCGACCACGCAGATCGCCTGCGAAAGCCTGGTGCTCGCGTGCGCGCGCGGCCACCGGCTGGCGGGCATGGCGGAAGTCTCGCTGGCCACGCTCGCCGGCGAGCCCTTCGTCGACTTCGAGCCGGCGCACGGCACGCGCCGGCTGGCCGACCGCGGCTTCGGCGAAGCCGGCGTGGAGCGGCGCATCGCCTTCGAGGTCAGCGATCTCGACACCCTGCTGGCGCTGGTGGCGCGCGGGCTCGGCGTGGCGCTGGTGCCGCAGGCGGTGGCCGAGGCGCGCGGCGCGACGCTGTCCTTCGTCCCCCTCGCGGCGCCCGAGATCTGCTGGGAACTGGTGGTGGCCTACGCCGAGCACGGCAAGACGGACGGCCACGGCCTCGATGCGGCGCCGGGCGCCTTCCTGGAACTGCTGGTCGGCCGCGGCGCGGCGGCGCCGGAGCGGGAGCCCGGCGCCGCCGAACGGGCCGAGGCCCTGCCGGCATCCTGATTTAAGATAAGCGGCTACCGCCCCCCGGCTGAGGCACGCGCTGCCCCGACGACCACATGAACGCCCCGTTTCCGATTCGCAAGGAATGCCCGCCTGGCGCCTGCAACTGCAATCGCGAGGCGCTGCTGAGCGACCCGCGCGCCGACATCCGCATCCTGCAGCTCACGCAGGAAGAAGAAAAAAGGCTGGTGGCGCGCCTGGAAAGCCTCGCCAGCCTTGCCGACCTGCGCAAGATGGAAGAGCGCATGCGGGCGCTGCTGGGCATCGTCGTCACCATCACGCCCAGCATCCACGAAGTGCGCACCACGCGCGGGATCAGCATCCGGGTGGAAGACCAGCCCGGCTTGTGCCGCAAGACCCGGCAGGCCATTCCCGCGGCCATCCGCCGCTGCCTGGATGCCAGGCCCGAGATCGCGTATGCGATTCTCGACGCGCACGATCTGCTGGGCGGCACGCGGGAGTAGCCCGCGCGCCCCATTTCACCGGCGCGGCCGCGCCGTCAGGCCGCCGGCAGCGCCCGGAACCATGCCGCCAGCGAGGGCGCCCGCGGCGACCAGCCCAGGCGCCGCGCATTGGCGGCGCGCACGAAACTGTTCGAGCCGACACCCAGGCGGCCGGCCTCGCCGTACTCGCGGATCACGTGCTCGATGGGCAGGCCGATGGTCTTGCCGCCGAAGCCGAGATGGTCGCTGATCAGCGCGGCGATCTCGTTGAAGGCGGCGTGGCCGTTCTCGGCAAAGAAGAAGGACCCGCCCGGGGCCTTTTCCATTGCCAGCAGGTAAAGATCCACGAGGTCGTCGATGTGGACGTTCGAATAGCGGTTGAGGCCCTGGCCGAAATAGACGCCCGCGCCGGCCTGCCGGGACAGCGCGACCAGCTTCGGGATCTGGTCGCTGTCGGCCTGGATGCCGCGCCCGGCGCCGTAGACCATGCCCGGGCAGATGACCACGGAGCGGATGCCCTTCTCGATCGCCGCCTGGCGCACGTAGCGGTTCATGTCGACGCGCGGGCGCCGGTGGGGAACCGGCTCGAAGGCGTCGTCCTCGGTGAGCGGCGTCTGCGCGGCACAGGCGCCGTCGGCATGGTCCGCGACGATGGCCGAGCCGGTGGTGTGGATCAGCAGCTTGCCGCTGCGCTCCAGCGCCGCGGCCAGGGTCAGCAGCGCGCCGGCGTGGTCGGCGTTCGCCGCGTGGATCACGGCATCGGCGGCGCGGGCGGCCGCGGCGAGCACCTCGGCGTCGTCCAGCGTGCCGGCCACCGCGCGGATGCCGCGCGCTTCCAGCAGCGGAACCTGTTCCGCCGACCTCGCCAGGCCCGTCACGTCATGGCCCGCGGCCACGAGCTTTGCGGCGACCGAGCCGCCGATGTAGCCGGCCGCGCCGGTAATGAAGATCTTCATGCTGCTGCTCCGCTTGCAGAGGGTTGGGAGGAATTCGCGCCCGCCAGGCGCCGGCGATGCTCCAGCAGCGCCGCCATGTTCCGGCCTTCCAGCTCGGCGAACGCGGCCGCGGCGGTCTCGCCGGTCATCAGGAGGTCGGGATCGAGGCCATCGCCAAGCCGCTCGAGCTGCATGTTGTTCCACGGCAGGATATGGAACAGGTTCAGCGCGGCTTCCGGCGCCGCCAGCCGGTCGATCTCGCCGGCGAGCAGGCGCCGCGGCGACTCGGGATCGGCGATCAGCGGACGGCCGAGGCCGACCACGTCGAGGTCGCCCGCTGCCAGGGCCTCCCGCATCGCCGCGGCGCCGCGGAAGCCGCCAGTGACCATCACCGGCATCCTGGCGACCTTGCGCACCGCGCCCGCGAACGCCACGAAATACGCTTCGCGCGCGGCGCTGCCGGCGCGGGGGCCGTCCTCGCCCTCGTCCTTCACCGCGACACCGACCACCTTGGGCTGCTCCAGCGACCCGCCCGACAGTTCCAGCAGGTCGAGGCCGGTATCGTCGAGCCGCTTCACCAGCTCGACGCATTCGGCGTGGGTAAAGCCGCCGCGCTGGAAGTCCGAGGCATTGAGCTTGATGCCGACCGGAAAGCGCGGCCCGACCGCGCCGCGCACGGCGGCGATCACCTCGACCAGGAAGCGCGCGCGGTTCTCCAGGCTGCCGCCCCAGCCATCGCCGCGGCGGTTGGACAGCGGGCTGAGGAACTGCGAAATCAGGTAGCCGTGCGCGGCATGGAGCGACAGGCCGGTGAAGCCGGCGTCCTTCACCTCCCTCGCGGCGAAGGCGAACTGGCCGATGGCGTGGGCGATCTCCGCCTCGGTCATCGGCCTGGGCCTGGCGAAGCTGAAGCCGGCGCTGCGGATCACGTCGATCTCCACGTCCGAGCACGACAGCGGCGCGGGATTGATGTGGCTGCTGACCTGGCGCCCGGTATGGCTGAGCTGCGCCCAGAAATGCGCGCCCCGCGCCGTGCCCGCCCGCGCGAGCGCGGCAAGCTGGCGGCGCCCGCCGCCGTCGTCGATCACGATGTTGTTCGGGCGCTCCAGGTGCCAGCGGTCGACCTGGATGTTGCCGGTCAGCAGGAGGGCCGCGCCCGAGCCCGCCCAGCGGCGGTACAGCGCCTCCAGCCGCGGCGTGGCATGGTTGGCGGCATCGGCGAGCCCTTCGCTCATCGCCGCCTTGGCAAGACGGTTGGCGAGCGTGGCGCCGCAGGGCAGGTCAAGCGGCTGGTCGAGAGAAATCGTCATGGCGTGTACGAAGTGGCGAGAGCGGTGGCGAAAACAGTGGCAATAACGGCGAAAGCGGCGTGAACGACAGCAGCCGCCTCAATTCGACAGCAACCGCTGTCGTATATACGACAATGATCGCTGTCGTATAAACTGTCAAGAGGCAACAGGGAGGCACATGGCAAAAACCTGGTCAACGGACAATCCGAAAGCGGCGCTGATGGCACGCAAGCAGGCCCTCATCGTCGGGGCCGCGCTCAAGGCATTCCTGGAAGCGGGCTACGCGCAGGCGTCGGTCAACCGCATCGCCGCCGACGCCGGCGTGTCGATCAAGACCCTGTACCGGCACTTCGAAAGCAAGGACGACCTGTTCAGCGCCGTGATGCAGGCGGCGTGCGGCAAGATGCCGGGCACGGCCCACGCCGGACATGACGAGACGCCGCCGGCCTGGTATGCCGCCGCGCCCGCCGAGGCGCTGCCGCTGGCCGGCGAGGAATACCTGCGCCATGTCCTGTCGCCGGAGCAGCTGGCGCTCTACCGGGTCGTGGTGCGCGATGCGCACCGCTTTCCCGAGCTGGGACAGCGCTATCTCGAGCAGACGGCGGGCGTGCGGGACGCCAGGTTCGCCGGCTACCTGGACCTGTGGAGCGCGCGCGAAGGCTGGCGCGTCGGCGACCAGCGCGCCGCCGCCCAGGCCTTCGCCGGACTGTTGAAGGCGGGGCTGTTCGACGACGTGCTGCTGGGGATTCGCCAGCCGTCGGAGGACGACATCGCGGCGCGGGTGAAAGGCGCGGCCCGGGACATGCTCGCGCTGCTGCGGGCCGGGTATTTCTGACGGCGCTCCGGAGGACGGAGGCTATCCAGGGGGAAGTTCGTCAGGCGTGCGCAGCCATGCAGCCACGCGCGCCAGGCAACGCGCGGCCAGGATCAGACCACGGGTCCGGCCGGGAAATCGAACCGATCCGACTTTCCGCCGGCGAAGCCTTGCCGCGTTCCCGGATCGTTGATGACCGAGTACGGGAAGACCGCCGGGATCGCGCTCACCGCGTCGAGCCGCGCGATCTGCGCGGGCGACAGCGCCACCTTTGCCGCGGCGAGATTGTTCTCCAGATGGGCCAGCGTGCGCGGCCCGATGATCGGCAGCGAGCCCTTGGCCGCGACCCAGGCGATGGCAATCTCGCCGGGCGTGACGCCGGCCTCCTGGGCGACCGCGATCAGCGTGTCGAGAATCGCGGTGCGCTGCGGCGAATTCTCCGGCTGGAATACCTTGCCGCCGAAGCCTTCGGCGCGGCCCTTCTCGCCCTGCCGGTACTTGCCGGTCAGCATGCCGCCGCCGAGCGGCGACCAGGCCACCACGCCAAGGCCGAGCGCTTCGCCGGCCGGCAGGAGCTCCTGCTCGGTGGTGCGCTCGACCAGGCTGTGCTCGACCTGGAGACCGGCGATGGGCACCGCGCCGCGCAGCTCGGCGATGGTCGCGGCCCGCGCCACCCGCCACGCCGGAAAGTCCGAAAGACCCGCGTAGAGGATCTTGCCGGCCCGCGCGAGATCGTCGAAGCCCCGCACGATTTCCTCGATCGGGGTCACGCCATCGGCCATGTGGGCCCAGTAAAGGTCGATCCGGTCGGTCTTGAGCCGCTTCAGGCTCATCTCGACCGACGCGATCATCGCCTTGCGGCTGTTGCCGGTGGTAAAGAGGCCGGCCTTGGGATCGGTCCCCAGCGTGAACTTCGTCGCCAGCACGAAATCGTCGCGCCGTCCGGCCAGCAGCTCGCCCAGGATTTCCTCGGACTGGCCGAACTGGTAGCTGTTGGCCGTGTCGATGAAATTGCCGCCCGCGTCCGCGTAGGCATCGAAGATGCGGCGTGCCTCGCCGGGTTCGGTGCCATGACCCCATCTGGTCCCGAAATTCCCGGTTCCCAGCACCAGCTCGGAGACCCGCAGGCCGCTGTGTTTGCCGAAGAGTTTGTAGCGCATGGATCCATCTCCATTGATGTGAAACGTCGAGTCCGACGTGAAGGCGGACAAGAACAAGGCGAACAAGGACGCAGCGGCGTTACCGCGTAACGCACTGCCTGGAACAACGATGGTGATGACAGCGGCCGGACGCTTATGAGTCCGGCGGCTCGCCGGCGTGGCCGGCGCGGCTGGCCGCGCCCTCGCGGCCGAGCACGCTGCCGACCGCGGAGTCGAGTATTCGCCGGGAAAGGGCCTCGTCCGCGACGATGCGGGACAAGAGCAGCGCGCCCACCATCGTCGAGAGCACGACGACGGGATCGCCCTGCCCTTGGTCCGCGCGAGCAGGCGCGGCGCGCATGGCGTGGCCGAGGATCTCGAGATGCGACCTGAGGCCCGCCTCGAAACTGCGGACCAGTTCCGGGCTGTGCCGGGCGGCATCGGGGCCGAGCGCCGCGAACGCGCAGCCCTCGCCGATATGGTCGCGGTGGCCGCACGACAGGTACTTGCCGACCAGCCTGGCCAGCGCCTCGTCGCCGCCGCTTTCCACCGTGTGCGCCCATTCCCGGGCGCTGTCGGCCATCGCGCGGTCGCAGGCCTGCGCCGCGAGATCGTCCTTCGACCGGAACTGCTTGTAGAAGCCCCCCTGGGTCAGGCCCGCGGCCCCCATCAGGTCGTTCAGGCCCACGCCATCGAAACCATGTTCGCGGAACAGCCGCCCGGCCGCCTCGATGACGGTGCGCCGGTTCTCTTCCGCCTGGGCACGGCTGACTCTCATGGGGTTCTCCGGTTGAGCGATGCGGCCGATTATATGGCGATCACAATCTAACCGCAACAAGGCGGCGCCGCGGCCCCGCCACCGGATCGCCGCGCAGCGCGGCCTACCCATTCCAGTGCGCGCGCGGGCACGCCCCCCGCATCGTCATGGTGCGAGGCGGGCCGGCATGCACGGGATTTCGCGCCTTGCCCCTCCTACACCAGGGGACTTCTCCGTGTTTTGCCTTTGGTCAACACTGGCACAGATCATGCTTAATCTTCTGGTGAACCTATCACCACTACATTTTGAGGTGCTCACAGTGACCACGAAGAGCGATTCAGACAGAGATGGACAGTTGGGACAACTGGTATCCGTTCACCCCTCGCTCGGCGAATCGACCTATCACAGCCTGCGGCAGGAAATCCTCTCGTGCAAGCTGGCGATGGGCAGCTCGCTGACCGAAGCCTCCCTGATGGAGAAGTACAAGGTCGGCCGGGCCACCTGCCGCCTCGCGCTGGCCCGGCTGGTCCAGGAGGGGTTCGTGCGCTCCGTGCCACGCCACGGTTACATCGTCACGCCGATCACGCTCAAGGACGTCGAGGAACTGTTCGCCATGCGCCTGCTGCTGGAGTCGGCCGCCGCCAAGCTGGCCGCGGGCAAGGCGGACATCCGGCTGCTCCGGCAGATCGAGGGCTCGGCGCGCAACAACACGGCTTCGCGCGATGCCGGCAACCGCATGGGCTTCTTCCTCGACGCCAACCGCGAGTTCCACCTGGCAATCGCCACGGCATCCGGCAACGGCCGGCTGGCGCAGAACATCTCCGTCCTGCTCGACGAGATGAAGCGCCTGGTGGCGCTCGGCTTCGGCCGGCAGGGCGGCAGCGCCGAGATCGACCACGACCACATGGAGCTGATCGCCGCGCTCGAACGCGGCGATGGCACCGCCGCCGAGCGGATCGTCAAGCGGCATATCCAGACCTTCCGCGACATGACGCTGGACAAGGTCATGAAGAGCATCCGCGCGCAGAGCGAGTCCATGTCGCTGGCCAACGTGCATCTCGGGGGCGGGCAATGAACGCGGTGATCGCGATGGCCGCGGCGAAGGCGCAGGCCTGCGAGCCGTCGAAGCAGGCGGATGTCGCGGTGCGCGTCGAGAACGTGAGCAAGTGGTTCGACACCCACGAGCCCAACGGGCTGACCGTGCTCAAGGACATCAGCTTCGAGGTGCCGCGCGGCTCCGTGGTGGCCCTGGTGGGCACCTCCGGCTGCGGCAAGAGCACCTTGCTGAACATCGTCTCGGGCCTGATCAAGGCCGACCGCGGCAGCATCACCTACGACGGCAAGGTGGGCAAGGACTTCGATGACTGGAGCAAGGTCACCTACATGTTCCAGGAAGACCGCCTGCTGCCGTGGCGCACGACGATCGACAACGTCGCCTTCGGCCTCGAAGCCGGGTCCATGCCCAAGCGCGAGCGCCGCGAGCGCGCGGGCGCGCTGCTCGAGCTGGTCGGGCTCCAGGCGTTCGCCGACGCCTATCCGCACCAACTCTCCGGCGGCATGCGCAGCCGCGTGGCGCTGGCGCGCAGCCTGATCGGCGAGCCGAAGATCCTGCTGATGGACGAGCCGTTCTCGAAGCTCGACCCCTCCATCCGTACACAGATGCACGAGGAAATCCTGCGCATCCACCGGCTCAAGCACCTGACGGTCGTGTTCGTCACGCACGACGTGGAAGAAGCCGTGGTGCTGGCCGACAGGGTGGTCGTGCTGTCCCCGCGCCCCGGGCGCGTCAAGGAGATCGTCGACATCGACATCCCGCGCCCCCGCAACTATCTCGGCCAACCGTTCGTGGACAAGGTTCGTGAACTGCGCCAACTGCTCTGAGGCCCCCGCCATGTCCACCACCGCGTCCAACTCCCCTCCCTCCGATATCGCCGAAGCCCCCGCGAAGGCGCGGCCGTCCGCCGGCCTCGCCACCCAGCGCCTCGCGCTCGCGCTGCTGCTGCTCGCCGGCTGGTGGGTCGCCTCGCTCAAGGCGCCCGCCTACGTCTTCCCGAGCCCCCAGCGCACGCTGGACGCCATGCGGACCATGATCGACAACGGCAGCTTCTTCACCGACATCCGCATGACCTTCGGCCGCGTCGTCTCCGGCTTCCTGATGGCCGTGGTCGTCGGCGTGCCGCTGGGCATCGTGCTGGGCGCCAACAAGCGGCTCGCCGATTTCTTCGAGCCCATCCTGGCGGTGGTCAACACCGTGTCGTCGGCCATCTGGGCGATCTTCGCGCTGATCTGGTTCGGCATCTCCAACATGACGACCATCTTCGTCGTGTTCATGACCGCCATGCCGCTGATCCTGACCAACGTCTGGCAGGGCACGCGCACCGTGAACGCGGACTTCGTGGAGCTGGCCCGCGCCTTCCGCATGTCGGGCCGCCAGGTGCTCTGGAAGGTCTACCTGCCCACCGTGCTGCCCCACTTCTTCGCCGGCGCGCGGCTGGCCTTCGGCTTCGGCTGGCGGGTCAGCCTGGTGGCCGAGACGATCGGCTCCACCAGCGGGATCGGCTATCGCCTGCGGCAGGCCGCCGACCTCGTGCTGACCGATCAGGTCTTCGCCTGGACCTTCACCCTGGTGGCGATGATGCTGGTCATCGAACTGGGCCTGCTCAAGCCGCTGGAGCGCCATCTCTTCCGCTGGAAAAAAGACGTCTGAACAGACGCATCGCCGTACCGTCCCCCCTCCCCCCACCGCCCCCAATGGAGTTCCGCATGAAATTCTCCCAACTCATCCGCATGAGTGCCTGCGCGCTCGGTCTGGCCATGTCGGCGGCCGGCGCGTCGGCCGCCACGCCGATCCGCGTCGGCTACTGGACCAGCGGCGTCAGCCTCGGCTTCGGCGCCGTGATGGAAGCGCAGAAACAGTTGCAAGCGCGCGGCTTCGAACCGGAGTTCGTCTACTTCCCCGACGTCAACGGCCCCACCAAGGCGATCGCGGCCAACACCATCGACCTGGCCTTCGGCGCCAGCCTGGCCGGCGCCTTCAGCCTGGGCGACCAGGGCGTGCCGGTGAAGATCATCCTGGCCACGCAGATCGTCGAGGCCGAGTTCGTCGTGCCGGCCGACTCGCCCATCAAGACGATGGCCGATCTCAAGGGCAAGAAGATCGGCATGGCGCCGACCGGCAGCGCCACGACCTCGGTCGGCACGGCCACGCTGCAGGCCAATCACGGCCTGTCCCCCAAGGACTACAGCTTCGTGCCCGGCAACGAATCGCGCCTCGTGCAATTCGTGCTGCAAAAGGATGTCGACGCCGCGGCGCTGCGCTCCACCACCATCGCCCAGCTGGGGCATGACGCGGGCAAGCTGCGCACGCTCGCCACGTTCCGCGACGAGTGGCAGACCATGACGAAGTCCAAGTCGCTGCCGTACATCGGGGTGGCCATCATGCGCGACGACTGGATGAAGAAGTACCCGGACGGCGCGGCCCGGGCCGTGGCCGCCATGCGCGACACGCTGAACTTCGGCGCCAGGAACGGCGCAGCCGTCGTCGAGATCCTCAAGAAGGCCGGCAACCTGCCGGAATCGGGCGCCAGGATGTATGCCGACCGGTGGCTGGGCATGAACGCGGTGTCCCTGGAGCCGGCCGACATCGACACCCTCAAGCGGACCTTCGACATCTTCAAGGCCGAAGGCATCCTCAAGGGCAACATGCCCGCCGACATCTTCCTGGCCCGACCCTACAACGATGCAAAGGCACTGAAATGAGCACTGTTCAAGAGCAAACCATCCGATGGCCCGAAGCGGGCGCGACACGCGTGCCGTACCGCATCTATTCGGACCAGGACACCTACATGAAGGAGCAGCAGGCCATCTTCCGCGGGCCGGTGTGGAACTTCCTCTGCCTCGAGGCCGACATCCCCAACGTGGGCGACTACGTCACCACCAAGGTGGGCCATTCGTCCGTCGTGGTCATCCGCGGCCCGGACGGCGCGATCAAGTCCCTGGTCAACAAGTGCATCCACAAGGGCTCCGTGCTGTGCCACGAAGCGCGCGGCAACCGCAAGCGCCCGAACCTGGTGTGCCCGTACCACAACTGGGTCTATGACCTCAACGGCCGGCTGACCGGCGTCGCCTTCGAGCACGGCATCGCCGGCGGCGGCGGCATGCCGGAGGACTTCGACAAGAAGAACCACGGCCTCAAGGCGCTGCGCGTGGAAACCATCCGCGGGCTGGTGTTCGGCACCTTCAGCGACACCGTCGCGGACCTGCGAACCTATCTCGGGCCGGAGATGGTGGCCCACATCGAGCGCACGCTGTACGGGAAGGTCAAGATCCTCGGGCGCAGCAGCCAGATCATGCACAACAACTGGAAGCTGTACATCGAGAACAGCCGCGACAACTACCACCCCAGCCTGCTGCATGCGTTCTTCGCCACCTTCAAGATCAACCGGCTGTCCGCCGAAGGCGGCACCATCCAGGACGATCACAGCCGCCACCACATCAGCTTCACCAAGCGCTTCACCGACGTGGGCCACCAGGCCTACGACTCGGGCATCCTGCGCGCGATGAAGGACGACGTCGGGCTGCGGGACCCGTCGCTGATCGACCAGTGGATGGAATACCCGGACAACATCACCAACGCAATCCAGAGCCTCTTCCCCGGCTTCGTGCTGCACCAGATCATGAACGCGCTGGGCGTGCGCCAGTGCATCCCGCTCGGCCCGGACAAGTGCGAGCTGGTCTGGACCCAGATCGGCTTCGAGGAAGACACGCCCGAGCAGACGCAGGTGCGCCGCAAGCAGAACAACCTCGTCGGGCCGGCCGGGCTGGTGTCGATGGAGGACGGCATGATCGGCTACCTCGTCGAGAAGGGGATCAAGGGCTCCGAGGACGAATCGGCGGTGATCGAGATGGGGGGCAAGGGCACGGGTTCCATGCCCACGCGCGCGACCGAGACCTCGGTGCGCGGTTTCTGGGAGTTCTATCGGGAGTTGATGAATGTCTAGCATCACCAGGGATCCGGCGCTGGAATTGCCGACGGCCACGAAAACGAGCATCGACCGGCTGATGGCGCGCTACGCATCGGCCATCGACAACGGCGAGTACGAAGTCTGGCCAACGCTGTTTACCGAGGATGGCGTCTACCGCATCACGACGCGGACCGACTACGAGGCGGGACGCGACTTCGGCGTCTGGTACTGCAACAACCGCGGCATGCTCGAAGACCGCGTCCAGGCGATCCGCGGCGTGAACATCTACGAGCCGCACGTCTACCGGCACATGACCGGCGCCACCGAGGTGCTGAGCCTGGGCGGCGAGGAAGTCCGCTGCGAGACCAGCTACCTCGTCGTGCGGACCGATGTGGATGGCGACATGACCGTGTTCAGCGCCGGCCGCTATGTCGACCATCTGGTTTTCGAGGGCGGCCAGGCGCTGCTGCGCTCGCGCGTCGTGGTGGCCGATTCGGCGCGCTTCGACACGCTGGTCGCCCTTCCGATCTGAGGGGCGCACGTGACGTTTCGATTGCACCTCGACAGCAAGCGCGCCAAGCCGCCGGCTTTCCACCTGGACGCGGCCACGTGGGCCAAGGCTGCCGCGCGGCATCCCGAACTGGCCGCGCTGGTCGACGTCTCGTTCAGCTGGGACGGCGAGCGGCTCCACGAGCATTTGTCCTCGGCGGATGCGCTGATCGCCTCCGGCTTCGACCGGAAGGCCGTCAATGCGGCGCCGCGGCTGCGCTGGATCCATACGACGGGCGCCGGCGTGGACCACCTGATGCCGATCTCCGATTTCCGGCCGGACCTCGCGCTGACCAACAGCAGCGGCATCCACAGCGACAAGGCCGGCGAGTCCGCCCTGATGGCCCTGCTGATGCTCAACGCGCGCATGCCCGAAGTCATGGCGAACCAGCGCGCGCGCGCCTGGCACAGCCTCATGACCGGGCCGATCCGCGGCAAGCGGCTCGTGCTGATCGGCTTCGGCGACATCGGCCAGGCCGTGGGCCTGGCGGCGCAGAACCTGGGGCTGGCGGTGACGGCGGTCACGCGCAGCGGAACGCCCAAGGCGGAAGCGCCCGGCATTCCCGTCGCGCCCACCGCGAGGCTGGACGCGCTGCTGCCCACGGCGGACTTCGTCGTGGTGACGGCGCCGCTGACCGAAGAGACGCGCAACCTGATGAGCGCGGCGCGGCTGGCGCTGCTGCCGCCCCATGCCGGCATCGTGAACATGGCCCGGGCCGCGCTGGTGGACTACCCGGCGCTGGCACAGCGCCTGCGCGACGGCCTGCTGGGCGGCGCGGTGCTGGACGTCTTCGACAACGAGCCGCTGCCGCCCGAATCCGCGTACTGGGACGTGCCCCGGCTCGTGGTGACGCCGCACATCACCTGCGATGCCCCTGACTACGGCCAGCGCGTCCTCGACCTGTGGTTCGACAACTTCCGCCGCCTGCGGGCAGGCGAAGCGCTGCGCAACCAGGTCGACCGCGCGCAAGGCTACTGAACAGGCAGGCATCCCGCCCGCCCACCGAATATTTCACCGAACGCTCCACCGAATACTCCAGGTAGACACAGACATGAACGCACCCGTTTTTCACATGCTCGCCGGCGCCCCCGATCCCGTGGCGCCGTTCAGCCACGCCGTCGAGTCGGACGGCTGGGTCCTCGTCACCGGCCAGATGCCGTTTCTCGGCACGGGGCTGGAATCCGGCTATCCCGACGGCATCGAGGCGCAGACGCACCAGGTCATGAAGAATCTCGCGACCGTGCTGGAAGGTTGCGGACTCGGCCTCGAACACGTGCTGCAGGTCCGGGTGTACCTCACGGAATTCCAGCGCGACTACGACCGCATGAACGCGGTCTATGCCTCCTACTTCCCCGCCGGCAGGCGCCCCGCCCGCACCTGCGTGGGCGTGACGGGACTGGCCAAGGACGCGCTCATCGAGATCGACATGGTCGCGCGCCGCCCCGGCGCGGGAGGCCAGGCATGACGGCCACGCCGCGGCTCGGCTTCATCGGCCTGGGCGTGATGGGCGCGCCGATGGCCGGCCACCTCCTGCGCGCCGGATACCCGCTGTGCG